>CAJWPX010000001.1 GCA_913045065.1 uncultured Fidelibacterota bacterium
TAGATGAAAATTTTAACTCAATTAAAGGAAAATTAAGGCTAGAATTAGCAAAGATCGAACTAGACAGAAATAACCTAGATTTTGCTATACAAAGCTTGGATCAGGTAGCCCAAGACAATCAAAATACTGAGGTTGCGGTGGAAGCATACTATTTGCTTGGGAATAGCTTTCTTAAAAGCCCCAATATTGATTTTGAACGTGCAATTTTTTTTATGGATCAGGGGATGAAGCAAAATTTTAATTCTCCTTATAAAATTATTATTTCTAATAAACGAGATTCGGTGAATAAGATTATTGCACTTACCAAAGATTCAGAGGAAGACATTACTAATAATCCATCAATTTTATATGGAATTGCAGAAATTTTAGCATTTGATATTGGCAATACTTATGAAGCATTAGATTATTTTGAAAGAATCATTAACAGTCATGTAGAATCAGATTTTTATACAAAATCGTTATTTGCTGCTTACTCCATATATAACAGGAAAAATGCTTTAGAAGGAGATCAGTATAAGGAAATAATTTTAAAACAATATCCACAATCAGATTATGCAAAAATGATTATAGAAAATGAACAATTAAATATTCAGCATGAGCCTTCAGAGCTCCTGTTAACTGCCGAGTCACTTTGGGCTGTTGATCAAAAGAAATCTTTAAGTGTTTATAGACAAATTTTAGACAAAGATTCGTCAACATTATCCTCAAATATTGCAGCATATTTTTTAGCATATTACTATGATTATGAATTATCCCAAAAAGATAGTGCTATTGTATATTACCAATGGATTAAAGAAAAACATCCATCTTCAGATCAAGGAATAATTGCTCAGAAAAGATTGGAAGCACTCAATGTTGAGTAATGTAAGAGCAAAAATATTCTCAATAAATTATCGTTTTATAAGAAGAACAATAATTAATCTATGTGCTCGAAGACCTAAAGATTTAGAACAGGCTATCATGATTGGGGATAGGCTAAATAGTAGTTTAATGAATTCTCCACTACGTAATTTTTTTAAATTTTCTATTCCTAAAAACATCAGTACATCGTTATTTGATTTAGAGTTTCCTTCACCATTAGTTGCAGCTTCTTTTAAAGATGATATAGATGCATTGTTTCAATGGCAATTATTAGGCTTAGGCGGTATCACATACAAAACAGTGCTCAAAACTCCATCAGACGGGAATAAAAGACCTAGAATACAAGAAATTTACTATAATTCACACTATGGATTGATTAATTCATTGGGTTTGCCAACAAAAGGTTTAGAACATTTTGTTTCTAATTTTGACAATAAACGAATATTGTCTTTTAATCGTCCTGTAGGAATTAGCATTGGAGGGAATAATTTAGACGAATATTTAAGTGTTTTTAGTAAAATTCATCTCAAAGTACATTCTCTGGATTTTAAAAAAGTTTTTTATGAGATAAATATAAGTTGTCCAAATACACAAGACGGAAAATGTTTAAGTGATAATTTAGAGAATCTGTCATCTTTACTGACAGCAATTCGATCTGTTTCTTCAAATGTAGTTATCGTTAAAGTGTCCCCTGATAGTAGCAATGAAGATGTTCTAAATATATGTGAATTGCTTTCTAATTTTGAAAAATGTGCTATTAATGTGGGGAATACAAAGCATATATCAGCCCAATCGGTTGGATTAAATGCTAATGAGTTTTCAGAAGAAGGTGGAGGATTAAGTGGGATTGCTTTATTCAAAAATACTTTAAAGAGAGTTGAATTAGTGCATAATAATTCTAAAATTCCAATAATTGCTACAGGAGGAATCATGGACTATAATCAAGTAAAATCCGTACAAGGTAAAGGAGCAGTATTAGTTGGTATGGCGACTCAGTTAGTAACTGATCCATTTAAGATTCCTCAGATTAATATTAAACTATCTCATGCGCTTTAGAATAATATTAATAATCTCTCTTATGACGATAAGTTGCGGTCCAAGTGTTGCTTATGGTGATTATGTTAATTCGGATGGAATGACTCGGAAACAAATTGAGGCAATACGCAATCATCCTAAGGTTCAGGTAGGGATTGCTTCGTATTATGGGAAGGAATTTCATAGAAAACTAACAGCAAACGGACAAAAATTTAATATGTATAAAGTTAGTGCTGCACATAAAACTCTGCCTTTGGGTACAAAAATACGAGTAACCAATCTAAATAATGGAAGATCGCTTAAAGTTATTATTAATGATAGAGGACCATTCGCAAAAGGTCGCATACTGGACCTATCGTATAGGGCTGCACAAAAACTAGGATTTGTTAATCATGGAACAACAAAGATTCGTATTGACGTACTGAATCTTGGTGACAATAAATATTATAAATAATTATGAAATCTATTCTTTGTATCGTTAATCCTGTCAGTGGGTTAAAAAAATCACTTAAAGTATATTATGAAGTAGAAAAAAAGATAAAAGATGCGGGATTTTCTCCTACATTATTTACCACAAGCTATGTTGGTCATGCTACTGAGTATGTTTCTACCTTAAAACCAAATGAATTTGATAGGGTATTAGTCTTTGGTGGGGATGGGACAGTTAATGAGACGGTAAATGGACTATATCAAGCAGACTTATTGACACATTTTCCCCTTGGTATTATTCCTACTGGATCTGGTAATTCAGTTATGCACGATATTGATTGTCTTGATTATCATGATGCAATAGATAGGGTTTTAGAGGACAATATTCAATTAATGGATGTCAATAAGGTTATTTTTGATGATGGAGTACGATTGAGTATTAGTATTATAGGTTGGGGAATGTTCTCTTATGGAAATCTTCTGGCCGAAAAGTTAAGATTTTTGGGGACAATACGTTATGATGTTGCCTCAATAATTAAGTTGTTGCAACGATCATTTTATGACGCAAAAATGACAATTAATAATAACACATCTGATATTTCATGCGCATTTATAGTAGGATGTAATAGTATTCATACTGGAAAAGGTATGAAGGCAGCTCCAAATGGAGGATTTTTCGACGGAGTAATAGATATATTAATTGTCAAAAATGATGTAAACCGATTGCAATTAATTAATTTATTTTCAAAAGTGTTTAAAGGGGAACATATTCATCTGCCGTACGTGCACATAGAGAAGGCAAAATCATTCAAAATTGATGCCCTAGGAGAATCTCTATTTAACCTGGATGGAGATTTAGTTAAAAGTAGTAAAATTAGCACTGAAGTAATTCCAAAAGCGATTAAGCTTTTGGTATAATTAGGAACTATTCTTAGCTTCTAATATGAGTTCTCTTCAATCAAGACTTCCCGTTTATCTAATAGGTCTTCCTCTCTCTCTATGGATTGTCTTAATTGGTGGGTGGGCTTTCAAGCTTCTTGTGGTATTTTTTATGACAATGGCTTTCATCGAATTTCTCTCTTTGAGGTCAAAAGATAGCAATTTTATTCTTTGGGCTTTTCTTGGTATATGTTATGTGTGTGTTGGTCTTTCATCTTTACTTGTTTTGCGCAGTATCGATAACGAGCTAAATTCTTATTTTACACTTATGTTATTCTGTGGAGTAACGTTAAATGATACCTTTGCGTACATTTTTGGTAGTTTGATTGGTGGAAAGAAAATTGCGCCATCAATTAGTCCAAACAAGACTTATGCCGGTCTATTGGGTGGCCTGATAGCCTCCATAGTGTTTATATTGCTATTTGATCGCTTTGTTTTCCCTCTTAGCATAGGTGACCAGTGCATATTCGTATTAATCTTCAGCATTGTTGGATTTTTAGGCGATTTATTGGAATCTTTCTTAAAACGACAAGCGAATGTAAAGGATTCGTCTCGTCTATTAATGGGGCATGGTGGTGCACTAGATAGAGTTGATTCTTTAATATTGACATCTCCATTAACATTGTTATATGTTATTGGGCAATATTTGTTATGAGTAAAAAGATCAAATCTATATTAGCAACAGATTGTGGTAGTACAACCACAAAAGCAATTTTAATTGAATGGAAAGACAATCGTTATCGTCTAACATTTAGAGGAGAAGCCCCCACGACTGTAGAAGCCCCTTTCGAAGATGTTACTAAGGGTGTTTTGAATGCTGTAATGGAAGTAGAAGAGTTATCTGGCAGAACCATTCTTAATGGGGATGAAATTATTACCCCTGATAATGGAGAAAAAGGGGTTGATATTTATGTGTCCACAAGCTCCGCAGGTGGTGGATTACAAATGATGGTAGCTGGAGTGGTAAAATCTATGTCTGGTGAAAGCGCAGAACGTGCTGCTTTAGGAGCTGGATCAATCGTTATGGATGTTTTGGCATCCAATGACGGTCGATTACCTCATGAAAAAATTACTAGAATCCGTCAGTTAAGACCTGATATGATCTTACTATCAGGTGGTACAGATGGAGGAACCACAACGCATGTGATGGAATTAGCAGAAATATTAGCAGCTGCTAACCCTAGACCTAGGCTTGGACAGAATTATAAATTACCTGTAATTTATGCTGGCAACAATAAGGCACAGGATAATATTCGAAAGACATTGGGCGAGATATCAGACTTAGATATTGTGGAAAATATTCGTCCAGTTCTTGAACAAGAAAATTTGGAACCTTCTCGAGATAAAATTCATGATTTATTTATGGAACATGTGATGGCACAAGCGCCAGGATATAAAAAATTAATGTCTTGGACAGATGCCCCAATTATGCCAACACCTGGAGCTGTTGGTTCTTTAATTGAAATGATTGCAAAGAAAGAAAATATTTCTGTGGTAGGAGTTGATATTGGTGGAGCAACAACAGATATTTTTTCAGTGTTTGAAGGAAAGTTTAATCGTACGGTGAGTGCCAATCTTGGAATGAGTTATTCAATTTGTAATGTATTAGCTGAATCTGGTCTAGACAATGTATTAAGATGGGTTCCTTTTGATATCGATCATAGGAATTTAACAAATCGTATTGGAAATAAAATGATTCGTCCAACTACTGTTCCTCAATCGTTAGAAGAATTGGTAGTGGAACAAGCAATTGCGAGAGAGGCTTTAAGGCTTTCATTTATTCAACATAAAGCATTTGCTACGAGTCTCAAAGGTGTCCAGTCAGAAAGAACAATTTCTGATGCCTTTGAACAATCATCTAGTGGACAATCTCTTGTGAACATGATGGAATTGGATTTATTAGTAGGGTCTGGAGGGGTTTTGTCACATGCTCCTCGTAGACAACAAGCTGCTAGAATGCTTATTGATGCATTTATGCCAGAAGGAATTACGCAGATAGCAGTAGACTCAATTTTTATGATGCCTCAATTAGGAGTTTTAGCCAATATCGATAGTAAAGAATTAAAAGATGATGCAAACCAAGCAGCTTTAGAAGTTTTTGATAACGATTGTTTAATTAGATTAGGGACATGTATTACGCCAATAGGTAAGGCAAAACCAAAGTCTGAAATGGCCCAAATATCTTTGAGTTTTGAAGATGGTTCAACAAAGAAAGTTGCTATTAATGAAGGTTCTTTAGAAATGCTTGAAGTTCCTTACGAACCAGTAAAGATTGAAATACAACCTTCAAGAGGAATTGATGTAGGAGCTGGAAAAGGAGAGCCATTAAGTTCTACAATCTATGGAGGAGTTGTTGGATTAATCTTCGATGGTAGAAATCGACCAATTAACTTACCAAAAGATTCTTCGGAGCGTATCCAAAATTTACTTAATTGGTCTGCTGCGGTTAATGAATATCCTAAAGGAGATTTGTTCTAATGGCACATTCGTATACCCCAGGATTAAAGGTTTTAAAAAAGACATTATTTAGCAAAGAAAGAATCTTACCACTGAAGGGAGAAGTCTTAGTAAAGCAAGGGGATAAATTATCTCCAGAAACGATTGTAGCATCAACTTCTCTTCCAGGGAATATCCAAATGTTAAAAGTAAATAATATCCTCAATATTGAACCAGGAGATGTGAAAGCTTGTTTGGTTGTCAAAGAAGGGGATAGTGTTAAAAAAGGTGAAAAAATTGCTGAAACAGCAGGATTATTAGGTATGTTCAAATCATCTGTTGAATCTCCAACGGATGGTACTGTTGAATCTATTTCAGATAGTACAGGGCGAGTTGTCCTACGTGAAGCACCAATTCCAGTAGAAGTAGATGCTTATGTAAGTGGTAGAGTAGGAAAAGTAATTCACAATGAAGGAATTATAGTAACTTCTAACGCTTCTTTTATCCAAGGTATTTTTGGTATTGCAGGGGAAAAACAAGGGGCATTACAACTGGTTTCTCAAGATCCATCCGAAGAATTAACTGCAGAAAAAATTACAAATGATATGGCTGGAAAAATTTTAATCGGAGGAGCATTTTTAAGCTTAGAGGCATATAAAAAAGCAATGTCATGTAATGTTGCTGGGATAGTTATTGGAGGATTTAATTATTACGATCTAAAGGAAATATTAGGATACAATTTGGGTGTTGCAATTACCGGAACTGAAAAATTAAAAACAGCACTTATTGTCACTGAAGGATATGGATCAATTCCAATGAGTAAGGCAACATTTGATTTATTGAAATCACATAATGGAAAGGATGCATCCATTAATGGAGCAACACAAATAAGAGCTGGGGTAATCCGTCCAGAAATTGTTATTCCACTTAAAGATGAGAGTAGCGAAGATATATCTTCAAATGTACAAGAAGGAATTCAAAAAGGAAGTGTTGTTAGAGTAATCCGTTCACCAAATTTTGGAAAAATAGGTACCGTTATTTCTCTGCCAGCCGAATTACAGAAAATGGAATCTGAGACAATGGTGAGAGTAGCAGAAATTAAAATTGATGATAAAAATTTTTTGATTCCAAGGGCTAACTTAGAGATGGTTGAATTACAATGAATCAAAATTTAACAATAGATGATAAAAATTTTTTAACAAAAATTGCTAAAAAAATTATAGAATTGAAACTAGTAACTCCTGCTATTTTTTTTCTTGAGATGGCAAAACCATTAAATTTTATTGGTAGCCAAACTATGGTATTTTTTGGTCCAATAGTTAGTGCATTTGTCAAAACAGATGGTTATTATAGGGCTGCAGAATTATTTGAAAGTAACGTCAGCGTAGAATTTTTAATCTCTGAATTGGAAAGATTGGGTAAAAATGGATAACAAACGTGTTCTAATATATGCAGGAGGTATTCTAGGAATTGTTATCCTGACCTTGATCTTATCCCAGTTTCATATCTTTAATTCAAGTCGATCATTTATGTTTATTGTTTTGCTTACCATTATAATGGTATTGTTTAATGAAATTCAAAACGCAAGAAAAGATTCTGATTCAATTTTTTTACGTACAATTCCTGGATTAAAAGCTGTTGAAGAAGCTGTAGGTCGTTCCACCGAAATGGGTAGGCCAATTCTTTATGTTCCAGGCATTATGGATATGAACGAAGTTGAAACAGTTGCTGGTGTTATTATTCTAGGACATGTTGCACAAATGACTGCGCAATATGAAACTGGTCTTGATGTACCTGTTGCAAGATCTATTGTAATGCAAGCAGCACGGGAGTCCTGTAAAGAAGCATATCTTAGCCAAGGGCGACCAGAAATGTTTAATGAAGATATGGTTCATTATATTACCGATGATCAATTTGCTTATGCAGCTGGGGTAAATGGTATAATGCAAAGAGATAAACCTGCTGCATGTCTGTATATGGGTAAGTTTTATGCAGAATCACTCTTATTTGCGGAAACAGGAAACGGGATTGGTGCAATTCAGATTGCTGGAACAGCATCCCAAGCACAAATTCCTTTCTTTGTTACAGCTTGTGATTATACTTTAATGGGGGAAGAATATTTTGCAGCAAGTGCTTACCTTTCTAGAAAACCTGAATTAATTGGTGGGGTTAAAACACAAGATACAGTCAAGTTGATGTTGATTGGACTAATCATTGTTTGTTTGGTAATGCGTGCGTTATTTGATCTTGATATTGTTTCGTTTAATCTTTTGGATATGATTGGATAATAGTATGATTTGGAAAAGATATATACCAATTGCTATTGTAGGATTTTTCGGATCTCTCACTCTATTTGGTTGGTTCATTGAGAACGAAGGTATCAAAGCTTTTATTGATGATGATGCAACTCAATGGTATGATATTATTGCCAGTTTTGCGATTTTTCTTGGAGCATTAAATTTATTAAAACTACAATTTTTAAAAGTTCTTAAACGACAATCAGGTTGGGAATATAGTGTTGTTGCAATTCTTTCTTTCTTTATTGTTTTTGTTATAGGATTCTTTATGAGAGGTGCTTTTGTTGTCGATATTCCTAATACCGATATACAGAGTACATACTTTACACAAGGAGCTGCAGAAGAAGCGGTTAATCACTTAAAAGATTCAGGTATTACTGCAAGTATTACACCTGCACAATGGGGAGCCCACATACAAACAGAAGGAGGGCTATTTAAATGGATGTTTGATAACATTTTTACCCCTCTTTCAGCAACTATGTTTGCTCTATTAGCGTTCTATGTTGCGTCAGCATCGTATCGTGCGTTTAGGGCAAGGAATTTCGAAGCAACATTACTCTTATTAGCTGGTATTATTATTATGATTGGAAGAGTTCCGATTGGTAGTCTTATTTCAAGCTGGATGATTATGTATTTATTGGTATTGGTAATTGGAATTCTTATTAATACATACTTTAGAAGTCGTCAACTTGTATTTGGTTGGGTTGCATTAGGGTTAATAGGTGTGACAGTTCTTGGCTCATTTATGGGTTGGCCTATAGATCAACCTGCAGTATTTTATCTGCCTGCTTTACAGGAATGGATTTATACAGTACCTAATTTAGCTGGAGCACGAGCTATTATGATTGGTATTGGGTTAGGGGTAATTGTAACCAGTCTGAGATATATATTTGGACTCGAAAAATCATATATAGGTGATCAATGAGATTTCTTGAAGACATTATCGTAAAGTTTGGATCAGTTGATAGAAGGGTAATCTTTGTATTAATTGGATTAGCAGTACTTGTCCCATTGTTGAACCCTATTGATCTTGCAATACGACCAACACCATCCTCTCAAAGAGTTTATGATGCTGTTGATAGTATACCTGATAATTCTAATGTTTTAATCTCATTTGATTATGGGCCTAGCACTAGACCAGAAATTCATCCAATGACACTAGGTATTATGCGCCATATTCTTAGTCAAGATCGTGGACATAAGATTTATATAACTTGCTTGTGGCCTGATGGATTATATATGGCAAAAGATGCCTTAAAAATCATTAATGAAGAATATGATCTAGTTGAACATGAAGACTATGTTTTGCTAGGGTTTAGGCCTGGAAATGAAGCAATTGTAAAAGGTTTAGCAAGCGATTTACGTAAAGTGTTTACCGTTGATGCAGCACAAACGCCAATAAGTGAGATTCCAATGATGGAAGGAATAAATAATCTAAACGATTTCCAATTTATGTTTACAGGTTCTGCGGGATATCCTGGTACCTTTGAATGGGTACAATATGGAGCAGATCCAACAGGCGTTCCTCTTTCATCTGGTACAACTTCTATTCAAGTAAATGAAGTGATGCCTTACGTACAAAGTGGCCAACTAAAAGGAATTCTTGCAGGTATGCCTGGTGCAGCAGAATATGAAAAATTAATTGATACTCCTGGTATTGCTATTCAAGGAATGGCAGCACAATCGTATGGACATGTTGTTATTGTCCTATTTATCATTTTGGGAAATTTAGCTTACTTTATTACCGAACGAAGAGAGAGGAAATACTAAGGTGTCATTTTCAACAATACTCGGTGCTTGGATTGCTGCATTTCTTACGTTAGGAATTTTCTCATATCTCTATAAAGATAATCCATTTTATAAGATAGCCGAACATGTATTTGTTGGTGTATCTGCTGCTTATTGGGCTGCCACATTTTATTGGACTCAAATTTATCCTAATTTATTTGGTAGGTTATTTGCTGTAGATAGTCCATTTGCAAGCATGTATGTTATTGATAAAGGCCATGAATACAATGGGTTATATTTCTTTCCGTTGCTTTTAGGCATTATGATGTTATTAAGTGTATTCAAACAGATTAATTGGATGGCAAGATGGGGTATTGCTTATACGGTTGGAATTGCTGCTGGATTGAAAGCTTTTGGATATTTAAGCTCCAATGTTATTAGCCAAATTAAATCTACTGCAGTAGAATTGTTTAGTGGAGAATTATCATTCTTTGCAATGTCAGGCGATAGTATTTTCAATAATATTGTTATTTTTATTGGCACAATAAGTGCTCTAATGTACTTTTATTTCTCAAGAGAACAGTCTGGAGCATATGGACGTTTTACGCGTTTAGGAGTTTACTTTCTAATGATTAGTTTTGGTGCATCATTTGGGTTTGCTGTTATGGGCCGAATTTCTTTGTTAATTGGGCGTTTTAATGACTTAATCTTATTTTCTAATCCATCGTACAATTATGGTACGTTTTGGATGTTAGGATTGATTATAGTAGTGCTTGGTTATTGGTCATTCCAAAATCCTGAAAGAACAGAGGGATAATTGAATGCAGTCATCTGATATTAGAAAAGTTATTGGTAACAGTATCTTAGCAGATGGGATGTCCCCAATCATTGATTTAGAAAAATCTCATGGTTCTTGGCTAGTAGATAAAGTGACTGGGAAAGAATATCTTGATTTATTTTCAATGTTCGCTTCATTATCTGTTGGATACAACCATCCTTATGTATTGGAGCAATCAGAGCGCTTAAAAATTGCTGCTATTAATAAGCCTACCAACTCGGATGTCTATTCTTTAGAACTGGCAGAATTTATGGAAACATTTAAACGTGTTGCCCAACCTAGCTATTTACCTCATGCTTTTTTTATTGAAGGAGGAACATTGGCTGTGGAGAATGCGCTCAAGGTTGCTTTTGATTGGAAGCGTAGAAAAAATTTAGCTAAAGGAAGTAATGTAAAAGGGGAGAAAGTAATCCATTTTAAAGAATGTTTTCATGGTCGTTCAGGATATACAATGTCATTAACCGATTCTCCCGATAAAAGGAAAACCATGTATTTTCCTAAATTTGATTGGCCAAGAGTTACTAATCCAAAAATTACGTTTCCTTTAGAGAAAAATTTAGATCAAGTGGTTGCATTAGAGAACCAGGCTTTCACAGAAATAAAAGATGCTATTTTTGCCAATCCAGACAATATTGCTTCTATGATTATTGAGCCGATTCAAGGAGAGGGAGGCGATAATCATTTTCGATGTGAGTTTTTCCAAAAATTGAGAGAAATTGCCAATGAAAATGATATCATGCTTATTTATGATGAAGTGCAAACAGGGATTGGCGTTACAGGAAGAATGTGGGCACACCAACATTTCGCAGCACACGAATGTAGCGATTGTTGTTGTGGGGAAGATTCATCTGCTAAACCTGATATTATTGCATTTGGGAAGAAAACTCAGGTATGCGGTATTGCAGTTAGCAATCGCGTGGAAGAAGTAGAGAACCATGTATTTGAAGAATCCAGTCGAATAAATTCCACATGGGGTGGCAATTTGGTTGATATGGTGCGGCTGACCATCTATCTAGAATTAATAGAAAAAGAGAACCTAGTAGAAAAAGCTGAAAAAACTGGAGATTATTTGTTGAATTGTTTATACACACTTCAAAAACAATACCCAAATCTTGTTTCTAATGCGCGAGGAAGAGGATTGTATTGTGCATTTGATCTTCCTTCTGGAGATAAAAGAGATAAATTGGGAGCATTGCTTTTAGAAGAAGGGTCAATTCTATTAGGATCGGGACATCAATCTATACGTTTTCGTCCTCATTTAAATGTAACAACTGAAGATATTGATTTTGGGATAGATTGTTTTAAAAAAGCTCTAGATAAGTTAGGGTAATGTCTAATAAAGGTAGATTATATATTATCGCCACTCCGATTGGCAATTTAAAAGATTTCACATTTCGAGCTGTCGATATTTTGCAAGAGGTTGATCATATTTTTGCCGAAGACACGCGTACATCTATTACATTAATGAAACATTATAATATCACAACCAATTTAGATAGTTATCACGAACATAATAAAACTCAAAAGATTCCTAAAATTATCAAATTATTAAACGAGGGAAAAAACATTGGATTAATTTCTGATGCTGGGACTCCAACCATTAGTGATCCAGGGTACAAATTAATCAGAGCATGTATTGACGAAGAAATTAATATTATTCCTATCCCAGGAGCTTCCGCTGTAACAGCAGCCCTGAGCGCATCAGGACTTCCATCTGATTCGTTCTTTTTTTTGGGGTTTCTTCCGCAAAAAAAAGGAAGAAAAAAGAAAATTTCTTTTTTAAAGAGTTTAGAAAATACTATAATTATATTTGAGAGTCCTCATCGATTATTAAAGACGTTGAGAGAATTACATGATGAATTAGGTGAAAGACCGATTATTGTTGCAAGAGAGTTGACAAAATTATACGAGGAAATTATACGAGGAAATTTTAACAGTGTAATTGAATTTTTTGAATCAAAGAAAGTAAAAGGTGAAATAGTAATTATTATTGGAAAAGATGATGACAGAATCTACTTCTAGAGGAAAATTTATTACATTTGAAGGCATTGATGGCTGTGGAAAAACTACGCAAGCAGCAATGCTGTTAGAATTGCTGGAAAAACAAGAATTATCAATTAGTTTTGTAAGAGAACCTGGTGGCGATCCCATCTCAGAATCGATTCGCAAACTACTATTGCATTCAGAAGAAATAATGTCTGATCGTGCAGAAGCATTATTAATGATTGCAAGTAGAGCACAATTAACCGATAAAGTTATTCTTCCTTATTTGATGGATGGAAGGTGGGTGGTTGCAGATCGTTACGCCGATTCTACGCTTGCATATCAAGGTGGAGGCAGAGGATTAAGTAGTACTGCTCTTGAAGAAATTAATTATTTCGGAACATATACCCTTAAACCTGATTTAACTTTCTTTATTGATATTTCTGTTGAAGAAGCAAACAAAAGAGTGTCTGTTTCTAGAGATAGGATTGAAAAAGAAGGAGTAGAATTTCAGCAAAGAGTGCGTGATTTTTATACAAGCCTACACACAAAAGAACCAGAACGTGTGATACTAATTAATGGAGAGAATTCAGTTGATGCAATTCATAGCGAAATTTGGTCCATTGTAAATGAAAAATTAATGCCATGAAGCAGTTAAAAAAATTATCTTTTATAGCCTTAATAATTACAGTTTGTTTCGTTGGATTATTACGAAGCCAACAGCTTGATATTTATCGTGAAATTGCACGATCTCAACAGCAAATTATGACGGTTTATAAGTATCTTGTTACTGAGTATATCCATGAATTAGATATCCCACAATTAACATCAAAGATTATCAATTCGATGTTAGAAAATTTTGACCCATATACAGAATATTATGAAGAGAAAGATTTGGAAGATTTAAATATCAAAACTACAGGGGAATTCAGTGGAGTAGGGTTGCAGATTTATATATATGAAGATAAACTAACAGTGGTGGGACCAATCGAAGGTTCTCCTGCATTTCGTGCTGGTATTTTTACTGGGGATCAAATTACCCATATTGATGGGGTTGCTACTGATGGAATGGAGCTAAAAGATTCGACCAACAAGATTCGAGGGAAAAAAGGTACAGATGTAGTATTAACTATTAGAAAACCGATTACAGAAGAAGTGCATGATTATACCATTAATCGTGACATTATTGTTGTCAAAGATATTCCATATTATGGGATGATTGATCCAGCGGTTGGATACCTCAGAATAACAAATTTTTCAGAAAATACTCCAAGAGAAGTAAATAATGCTTTTCTGTCCTTAATGAACCAAGGAACAGAAAATATTATTATTGACTTAAGAGATAATCCTGGAGGATTGCTTTCCTCATCATTGGATGTATTAGATTTGATGTTGCCAAAAGATTTAGAAATGGTTTCAACAAAGGGACGTGGTGGAAAAATATTAAAAAAATTCAGATCATTAAATAGAGCATTGCTACCTCAGGATATTGATATTACAGTCTTAATTAATGAAGGAAGTGCATCTGCAAGCGAGATTGTTGCTGGTGTGTTGCAAGATCATGATAGAGCGGTGATTGTTGGATCACCATCATTTGGAAAAGGATTGGTCCAATCTGTGATTGCAATCAACAATAGCTCTGCATTAAAAATCACCAATTCAAAATATTATATTCCAAGTGGACGCACCCTACAGAAAAGAGAATACATTGATAAAGAATTGCTTACAGACAAAGCAGCGATTGAAGATTCATTATTTACTACAAAAGCAGGACGAAAAGTATTTGGAGGTGGAGGTATTGCTCCTGACGTTCTAGTGGAGAACAAAGAAGCATACCCATTAGCTGTCTCGATTTTAAGGAATGGAGGATTTTTCCTTTTTGTACAACAAACAAGCGATCAATATGATTCATTGGATGCAGTAGCCAATGACCTTACTCTAATGAACAAATTTGCTGATTTTATTCAAGAAAACGATATTGCAGGATATGTGGATGGTAAAGGCGATTTAGACAAAGCAAAAGAAAAACTAATTAAGGAAGATGAACCAAAAAATATATTCTTAAACAATGCGTTTAATGTCATTGAAAACCAAATTAAGAAATCACAGACTGCAATGCTTGATGATGAAAAAGATTTTATTAGAAAAATGTTATTAGGAGAATTTGCTTTCTATTATGATGGAGACAAAGGGAGATATGAATTCTTGCTTCAAGGGGATAAAACAGTGCAAAAATCACTAGAAATCCTTCTTGATAATGCCTTGTATTCTTCTATACTAACTGCCCCTGAAGAACAACAAATTGCGTCAACGGAAAATTAGTGATTTATGGCATCTGAATCACATGCCGGTTTTTCCATAAGTTCTTTTTTTAAAGACAATAATATTTCAACTGTATTTACGCTCTGCGGAGGACACATCTCACCCATTCTAGTTGGGTGCGAATCTGAAGGAATTAATATTATTCAAGTAAGAGATGAAGCTTCTGCAGTGTTTGCTGCAGATGCTACTTCAAGAATAACGGACACCATTGGTGTTGCAATTGTGACTGCGGGTCCGGGAGTGACCAATACAATGACAGCAATTAAAAATGCACAATTAGCTCAATCTCCTTTGTTATTGATTGGTGGAGCAGCTGCAACCTTATTAAAAGGAAAAGGTTCGTTGCAAGATATTGATCAATTATCATTAATGAAACCACATGTTAAATCCGCAACTTCTGTAAAAAGATGTAGGGATATTATTCCGGTACTCCATAATGCTATTAATCGTGCTGTTTCTGATGTGCCTGGCCCTGTATTTGTTGAACTTCCTATTGATTTGCTCTATCCAGAAGAAATGATTCGAGAACAGCATTTGTCACAAGTTTCTTCAAATTCATTGGTTAATAAAGTGTTTAAATGGTATGTAGAACAACATTTAAAGAATGTATTTTCTAAAAGAAAATCAATCATCATCCCTCGGAAAAAAAGCATTAAGAATGCAAACCAATCTGCAATTGATAAAGCGGCGATTACAATTCATGAATCAGTAAGACCAGTTGTATTGCTTGGAAATCAAATTATCCATAATAAAGAGTTTTTGGATCGGTTTATTCAAAGTTTAAAAAAACTATCTATTCCAACCTATACATCAGGAATGGCTCGAGGATGTCTTGGTAAAGAAGATTCATTTTTCTTGCGTCATAATCGTAAACATGCCTTAAAAAATGCAGATGTTGTGATTACCGCAGGCGTTCCACTAGATTTTCGTTTAGGGTATGGATCTTCCATCAATTCTGATGCAAAGATTATTGCCTTAAACAAAAGCAGAAAAGATCTTGTAAAAAATCGAAGACCATACCTACAGCTTAAAGGAGATCCATCAAGAAGTATTTATGAGATTGCTAAGATTATCAATACCCCAGATTGTAAAGTGTGGTTAGAAGAATTACAACAAATGGAACAGGAAAGAGATAATGAAATTTTAGCACAAGCAGAAATGGACACAGAATTTGTTAATCCGATTAAAGCCTGTACTACCATCAATGATGTATTGGATGAAAATAGTATTATTATTGCCGATGGAGGTGATTTTGTAGGAACAGCTTCTTATGTTTTACGTCCTCGAGCTCCATTAAGTTGGTTGGATCCAGGGGCTTTTGGAACACTAGGGGTTGGCGGTGGATTTGCCTTAGGAGCAAAAAGTGCGTTTCCAGACAAAGAAGTATGGATTATTTATGGGGATGGAGCCTGCGCATTTAGCTTAGCAGAATTTGATACCTTTGTTCGTCATAAATTGCCCGTGATTGCTATAGTAGGGAATGACGGTTCTTGGCAACAAATTGCTCGAGAACAAGTCGCAATGCTCGGTAGCGACATCGGAACCACCCTAAACGATACCAATTATCATCAGGTAGCAGAGGGGTACGGAGGAAAAGGATTTTTGGTAACCGAAATTTCCCAGTTACGTGATGTTTTATTACAAGCCAAGTCTGATGCAAAAACGGGAACTCCCGTCCTCATTAATATGCGTATCGGGAAGACGGACTTTAGAAAAGGATCGATTTCGATCTAATGAATATAGTTAAGCTTCTTACCATTGGATTAATGTCTTTTTTTTATATCACTACGGGTATTAGACATTTTACTGAACCAGATTGGTTTCTACAAATTTATCCACCATTTCTACCATTTGGACTTGCAGCAGTATACATTAGTGGATTTTTTGAAGTATTGCTTGGTATTTTGCTTTTAATGCCCAAAACAAGGTATTATGCAGCTTGGGGACTTATCGTACTGTTAATTGCTGTATTTCCAGCAAATATTTATCTAGCATATACCAATGGAGCTGCAATGGATATTTCTCCCGAAGTCGCATGGGGAAGATTACCATTTCAAGCATTATTTATTGGGTTAGCATATTGGCATTCTCATGATTGAAAAAATATTTAGCTTATTGCCGGAAAAAATTCAAAATAGAATCATGCATTTCTTTGCACGTTTAATTATATTTGTAAAGGGCGATTAGCTCAGCTGGTTAGAGTACCTGGTCGACATCCAGGGGGTCACTGGTTCAAATCCAGTATCGCCCACAAATGAGAAAATTATTAACTGTAATATTATTATTTGGAGTAACATTTGCTCAGACTCCTGAAAAAGTATCTCCGGATGTATACAACGTCGTTTTTGAAAATGAAAATGTTAAGGTTTTAGAAGTGACTTTTGAGCCGGGTCAAAGCGACAAAATGCATCGTCATAATCGTATGGTCTACTATGTAATTGAGGGTAGTACTATGCAAATTACCTCATCTAATGGAACAGTGAATGTTGCAGAGATTAAAGAAGGTTCTTCTGCTCAACAAGATCCTGTTGTTCATCGGGTAAAAAATATAGGCAAGACCAGAGCAAGGCTTATCGTTGTTGAAGAAAAGTAATAATAAAACAAGAGAAAAAATAGAACAAGGACTACTGTTGTTGTAGCCTTTTTTTTTGTAGATTCGAACCCGAAAATTAAATAAACATTAATAAGGAGAATTATTTGAATACTAAAGAAAAGAAAGTTAGAAAGTTTTTATCCAAACAAATACAACAGTTAAATAATATAGTGGCTGATTTGGATACAGTGATTACTGATATGGGCACAGAATTTTATAGAGTCAGCATATTCGGTTCAGCAAGAATAAAGCCAGACACAAAAGAATATAAAGGAGTATATACATTAGCTAAAGAATTGGCAGAAAATGGTGCTGATATAGTTACTGGCGGAGGACCAGGTTTAATGGAAGCTGCGAATGCAGGCGTCAAAAAAGGTAGTTCATCAAAATCAAAATCATTTGGAATTCGTATTGACCTTCCTTTTGAAGCCACTCCAAATGAACATTTAGATATAAAATTTTATCACAAAAGATTTTCTTCTCGTTTAGATGAGTTTATGCGTATAAGTCATGCTGTTGTTGTCACCCCTGGAGGCATCGGTACTCTTCTTGAATTATTATATACCTGGCAGCTAATTCAAGTAGACCATATTTCAGCAAGACCAATAATTTTAGTTGGTGATATGTGGAACGGTTTTTTCGACTGGATTAAATCGGAACCATTAAAAGCACAGTTACTTGATAAAGCTGATCTTGATAATATTATCATTGTAAAAAATGTTCACGAAGTGACTAAGTTGCTCAAGCCAGAGATAAAAGCATTTTATGTAAACAAGTTTAAATCGAAGTCTTAAACAAATTTATAAACATATTCTCCTATTGATAAACAAGAAGTCAACCCTGGAGAATCAATTCCAATCAAATTGATAAGATTAGGATATCCATTTTCTGATTCTTCTTGAATATAGAAATCAGAAAACTGATTGGAAGAATAAAAGAGTTTTGGTCTTACCCCAGCATAATCAGGATGTAAATCGGTTATATCTAAGTCTTTAATATAGTTTTTTGCAAGAGCATAGAATTTTTTCTTTGATTGGACATCAACCGAATAATCCCATGCATCATCTTCAACATGTTCATAATCTGGACCCAATTTCGATTTTCCTGTAGAATCAAACCCTACATGTACGCCAAGCGAGTCATTATCAGAGGGAAGAGAGTATATTAATCGATTAAACTTGTTTGTCCATTGCGGGGATAATGAAAAATAAGAACCCTTGTAAAATTGCATAGTTGGTATTTGTAGTGCTTCGCCCATAATGTGATGTGCAATCTTGTAGCTTTGGAGTCCAGCAGCATTAATAATAACTCTAGATTTGATGTGTTCGATTTCTTGATGTTTTCTCTGAATTGTTAAGTGATACTGTTCATTTTCTTTTGTTATTTCTACTGGAGTACTGCCAAAGATATATGTATGGTGGTTGCTGGATATACGATACAACTGATTCATTAGTCCATGTGAGTCAACTATCCCAGAATTGTTAATCAATATTGATTGATCTGAGAGAATGGAAGGTTCAAGTTTTTGTGTTTGTTGGGAGTTTAAAATGTCAAAATTAAATTCTTTTTCTTCTAATGTGTGTACAAAATTTTCAAAATTATTCTGTTCATGTTTTCCAGAAACAATCATCTTCCCACATTGGTTTACCCATACCTTATTCTGGTCACAAAAATCATATAAGAGCTTTTCTCCTTTTACACAAAATTGATACTTTATACTGTCGATATGATTAAAGATTCCTGAATGGATAACTTCACTGTTTCTGCTGGATGTTTCTTGTCCAAAAGATTCATTTTTCTCAATCACTAATACGGACAATTTTCCTTGTTCAGCCAGTGTTTTTGCAATGGATAATCCGACTACTCCAGCTCCGATAATCGTAATATCAAATTCAATATGTTTTTGTGCCACTTATAAATCCCTTATTAGTGATAAATTTATTAATTTTTGTAACTTATATGAAACTAGAAGATTTAGTAAAACTCATTCCTTCTGAATCGATTCTTAGGGCAATCCGATCTTCTTTGATGACACGGTTTGCCGATCTTAGTCTGCGAGATAAAAAAAGAAAAGAATTTGAATTACGAAGAAAACAACGGGTTGAGCCTCATAGAGTGTTATTTTTCTTTCAATCCAATGATCCGTATTCAACCTTAGCAGCACAATTTCTCCATCAAATACAAGCCTCGTATGCTGTCAAATTAGAAATTCATTTGGTGGGAGAAGAAGGGTATGATGCACTTCCAGAACCTGAAATGTATCGGAAATATGTGTTTAGCGATGTGCAAAAAATCGCTCCATACTACGGAATTGACTTTTCCAACACACATATTCCTTCTGAAGAGGAAAAAAATCGTTTTTTGAGCCATTTATGTAGCTTAAATCAAGAGGAATTAATCCAGCAGCTTCCTAGCATAAGTTTGGAATTCTGGAAAGGACAATTTTCAGGAAATACCTCGTCTGACACAATCATTAAAGATACTATAGAACAAGGCAACCAAAAACGCGATGAATGTGGCCATTATTTAGGCGCAATCTTCCACTACGGAGGGGAAAATTATTGGGGCATTGATCGTATTAATTTTTTATTAGAACGATTAGAAACATTGGGAGCAAATAAAGGCACATCATTGCGTGTCAATCCAGCATTGAATCCTCATCCAAGTCGCCAGTTGTCCGACGTAAAACTTGAAATCTTTTTCTCGGCAAATAGTCCGTATACTTATTTGGCATTTAATCGCGTCAAAGAGTTAGGAAAAACCTACGGAATTCCCGTCATAGTAAGGCCTATTATGCCAATGTTGATGCGTAAAATGGACATATCACGAAGGAAAGGATTTTATATCCTTTCGGATTCTGCACGCGTTGCTGAAAAACTAGAAATTCCCTTTGGAAAAGTTAAAACCCCAATTGGGTATCCTTTACGAAGAATTTATTCGTTATTTCCATATGTGAATTCCCATGATAAAGGATTTGATTACTTATACAAGTGTATGGAAGCAATTTTTGCAACAGGAACCCAGGTGGGATCAAAAGAATTCTTACGACAATTATTAACCGATTTGGGGTTGGATGCTGATGAAGGATTTAAACATTTAGATGCAACCGATTGGGAAGCGGGGTTTGAGAAGAATCGATTGGATATGTATAAAGTGAATTGTTGGGGAGCTCCTACCTTTAAATTGTTTCACAAAAATAACAATATTTTATCCATATGGGGGCAAGATCGTATTTGGTTGGTTGAAGAAGAATTAAAGAAGTTGTAGATTAAGATAATAAAGAAAGGGGATTTCATAATGAATTTGAACGAACTAAATAATAGGCTAGACAAATTTCACCTATTAAATCATCCGTTTTATGTCGCATGGGAACAAGGAGAATTAACTCAAGAAATACTGCAAGATTATGCAGAACAGTATTACCAACATATTAAAGCATTCCCTCGGTACATTAGTGCGACTCATTCTATGTGCGAAGATATCGAAAAAAGAAAAATACTTTTGGATAATTTAAGCGATGAAGAAGATCTTAATAAAGATCATCCAATGCTTTGGAAACAGTTTGCGTTGGCAGCAGGTGCAGATGAGAGCAATTTAGATTTAGTAAAACAAGAAGATTTTACTTCAAATCTGATTGAAAATTTCTTTCGTTTATCGCGTTCTTCTTATGCAGAAGGACTTGGTGCATTGTATGCGTATGAACGCCAAGTACCTGAAATTGCTGAGACCAAAATTAAAGGACTGATTGATCATTATAATATTTCAACAAATCAAGGGTTAGAATATTTTGTTGTGCATAAAGATGCTGATGTGTTGCATCGTGAACAGAGTGAACAACTGATGTTACAACTCAATGAAGAAGAACAAATTCTTGCCAAAGAAGCTGCATTATCTACTGTGCATATGTTGTGGAGTTTTTTATCTGGTCTTTGTGATAAACATAACATTAAGAATTAAACATTGTTTTAATTCAAACCAAATTGAAAATACAAAATAAGATTCGACAACATTTCTACTCTGAAAGAGAAGAGAAGATTAACATATTAAGCCATGGATTTGGATTAATTCTAAGTATCATTGGGTTTGTGTTTCTATTATTGCGTGCATTAGAGAATGGAAATTCAATTTATATTTTTAGTCTTACTGTTTTTGGCCTAAGTCTAATATTATTGTATACTGCTTCAACTTTGTATCATAGCACACAAGAACCTGTTGCACGTAATCGCTATAGAATGCTAGATATGGCTGCGATTTATGTGTTAATTGCAGGTTCCTATACGCCTTATGCTCTTGTAATGCTTAAAGGAACTGAAGGATGGAAGTTGTTTGGAATTATATGGTCAATTGCCTTTGTAGGAATAATCTGGAAAATTTTTACAACAGGAAAATATAACGTCATCTCCACCTTGTTTTATCTGTTTATGGGGTATTTATGTCTTTTTTATATTAATCCATTATTAGCGAAATTGCCTTACGAAGGTTTGATGTGGTTGATTAGCGGTGGTGCGGCATATACAATCGGGGTATTTTTCTATGCTATGGATGACAAGATTCCATACAATCATGCCATATGGCATGCCTGTGTATTATTTGGAAGTTTCAGTCATTTTATATCGATATTTTTCTACGTATTACCATCATCATAGATATTGCTTTGAAGTTTAATCTGTTTTCCCTATTATAGCGCCAATATTTATGAATATAGAAGATATTAAAAAGACGATTACAATAGTTCATGACTACCCAATTCCTGGAATTATTTTTAGGGATATTACAACTCTGTTAGAAGATCCTGAAGCATTTAAAGCAACTGTAGATATTATGGTAGAAAATGTTTCCGATTTGTCATTTGATAAAATTGTTGGAGTTGAATCAAGAGGATTTTTTTGGGCAGCTCCAATTGCTTATGCATTATCAAAACCTTTTGTATTGGCACGTAAACCTGGAAAATTGCCACGCAGAACAGTAAGCAAGCCGTTTACCTTAGAATATGGTACCAATAGTGTTCATATTCATGCTGATTCAGTCCACAAAGGAGATACTATTTTAATTGTTGATGATTTGATTGCTACGGGCGGTACAGCTATTGCAACCGCTGATTTGTGCCAAGAGTTAGGCGCAACTACTATCCATACACTTTCTTTAATAGATTTACCAGAGTTAGGTGGATCAAAGAAAATAGCAGATAAGTATGGTGAAGTTCGAACCTTGATTGATTACTAGTCTTTATCAAACATCGAAAAGAATTGCGCAAATTTTAGTTTACTTCCATCAATAACTAAATCTCCACTTGATATTTCTTTTTTTGCATCGGTAAGACCAACAGAAATTCTTTTCCAAGTCGATGTATTTACTGTCGCTATTGCAACAGGATTGTTAGGGATAGTATGCGTAACCTCAATAATATTATTTCTTAGAATCATTCCAAATGTTTTTTCTGTATCAGACATGACAAAACCAACTGCCATAGATTTTCCATCTGCTTTTTTAGGATCAAGCCTTGGAGGCATGGCTCTAAAAAATATTTCAATTGGAAGTCTTTCGACTTGTCCTTCTGATGCAGTGTATCCTAGCATGGGGGTGATGAGCCCCATTATTTCATATGCTTCGGAGAGATACCAATTTCGAGCGATAGGATTGGTTTCTTTTTTTCCCAAAGTTATTAGAGTATTTCCATATAATTCTTTAATGGTATTATCATTAGGAAAATTAGAAATACCAATTTCACATAGTTCTGCTGCCCATTGAAAATCCCCCTCATCATTCGCTTCGTTGACTAATTGAATTAATGCTTCTTTAGAGCCAATAACATTTAACAATCTCTTATTACGTTGTTTAGCAGATAACGGTTCAAGATTGATTGCTTTACCATCAAAAAATCCAAGATATCCATTGTATACATTGCGAATGCTCCAACTTACTTTTCCATATTTTTCTTGTAAATCAAAGCTGTCTTTAAAGAACGCAGGGTACTCAAATTCTTCTACCAA
Organism: uncultured Fidelibacterota bacterium; assembly: GCA_913045065.1. Lineage (GTDB taxonomy): Bacteria > Fidelibacterota > Marinisomatia > Marinisomatales > Marinisomataceae > Marinisoma. Next base: position 23,452 of record CAJWPX010000001.1, read on the forward strand.
TTCGTCCGGTGTTTTGCCTTGATTGGCTCCTCTTACTGCATAATCATGAATATATTGAACAGCATCTCTATAAACAGTTAATCGCTCTTGAACCTCTTCTTTTCCTGACAAATAAGGACCATGACAGCTAATCAAGTATTCTGGATCGTAGGCACGCATTTCATCGACTGATTTATACCACTTATAAGTATCGCGATAGGAGGTACCACGAATGGTATATAAATTAGGAAAACGCATGTAATAATTATCACCAGAAATCACCACCTCTTTGTCGGGATAATACAGAATAATCTGATCATCTGTTTCTCCGGGAGTATGGCTTATTTCTAAGGTGATACCAGCAACATTCACCGTATTTAATTTTCCTTGCAGTAGATTTGTTGGATACATAATCGGAGGTTGTATAAAGTCCCAACCAAAAGCAAGTCCTAGTCCATGACCCCATTGTTGAACCCCTTCTGGAAGAAAAAATCCAAATTGTTTCATTCCTCTTTTTGTTATAATAGGTCGTAATAAATTCATTGAGTCATAAAACCCTTTTTCAAAGGTTTCATGCGCATACACTTTGGTTCCTTCTTGAAAAAATGCTTCGGCACCTCTCCAGTGATCTGGATGGGAATGGGTATAAAAAATTGCTTTAATTGGTTGATCAGATATTTTTTGAAACTCTTCAAAAATTTTACGTGCTGTATCATGGCTTTCGGTTGTATCAATAATAATATTTCCTCCATCACCAACAATAAGGATAGAATTTGCTAAAGCATATCCAATGGCTACATATACATTATCTACAACTTGATAGATGCCTTCTTCAACATGAAATTCATCCACTATTTGAATTTTTTTATCAAATTCACGAGCTGGTAATTGTATTTTTTCTTCTTCTTTAGAACAACCAATTACAAGGATAAAAAAGAGGATCGGAATAAATAATTTTTTTAGCATAGACAAATATACATTATAATAAATATAATTTTTAGATAAATTATTCATCAAGATGTTTGCAAAAAATAATCCATATTTAAGAAGCCTTCTAATACAAGTATTGTTTATCCCATTTTTAGGATTAGCCATTCTTTTCTTTAAAGGGGGAACCGTTAACGACCCAACAACGGTAGGATATTCTTTCTATAAAAATTTCATTAGCGAACTTGGAGCTTTTACTGCTCACAATGGGGAATTCAATAATCCTTCGATGTTTTTCTTTATCGCAGCAATGCTTTCAGTTGCGGTAGGATGTTCACTGTTTTTCTTAGAGGAGAAAAAACTATTCGATTCTACAAAAAATACATTTGTATTTGTCAAGATTGGTACATTATTTGGCATATTAGCTGGTATTTGTTTTGGTTTGGTTGCAATTCCATTTGATGCTTTTGATATAAGCATCAAAATCCATACCTATAGTGCACAATATGCATTTAGATTTATGTTGTTAGCATTAATGTTTAACGGAATTGGCATTGTGTTTGATCCTAAATTTCCTACCTTTTATGGTATTCTAAATTTTTTAGCGGTGTTTCCAGTTGCAAAACATTCTGTTGATATGTATTTAAATGATTTTTATCAAGGATCTATTCCAATTGAAGACGTTGTTCTTTCCCAGAAAATTGCTGTGATTGCATTAATATTATGTTTTGTTATTCGCCTCATCGCCGCAAAAAGTATATTTAAAAAATTGGCTTGAAAATCTAATACATTATCTAAAAAATTGTCCTTAATATAGATGATATTAAAAACAAGAAAGGTGAACCTATGAAAAAATATTCTTTTATTTCTATTGTAGTGTTATTAGCAATGCTTTTTGTTAGTTGTGGCACTTCTGATGGAAAACTATCAAGACAAACAGGTACTGCTGGTGATGAAGTTGAAGCTGGTCTGTATTTGGCACATAATGTAATGTGGGATTTGGCACGAGACAAATTTGATGAAGGGATTGCAAAAGACCCAAATTGTGTATCTTGTTATTTAAACAAGGGACATGTTGAAACTGACAGAGTGCAACGAAGAGAATTGTATGAGAAAGCATTAGAGTTATCAAGTACACAACATCCTGAAACAAAATTAGCACGCGATGCAGTTAATTGGATAAATGGAGAAGGCGGCAGATTTGATAGTTATGAGAATTTGTATAAAAAATATCCAAATGATCCATATCTAGCAAATGGTGCAGCAAGAAGTTTAATGATAAATGATAAGTTAGATGAAGCAAGAGTATTGCTTGAGGAAGCATTCAATGCGATGCCATCTGCTGGGTTCTTATCCAACTTACTTGGTTATACTTACATGAATAATGAAGAACCAGGATCTGATGAATTTGAAAAAGCATCTGGTCATTTACGAAGATATATGCGTACAGAAAATGGCAAGGATGGTTTAGCGAACGCACTAGATTCAATGGGTGAATATTATTTAATGAAAGGCGATTTTGAAAATGCATTAGCACATTATAGAAGAGCTATAGGAGCAAACCCTAATTATAAATGGGGTCCAATCAATGTTGCAAGAACTATGAGGCAAGCAAAACGAGCTAATGGTGAAGCAAGAATTATGCCTTCTTCTACAGAAAATCAAGATGCAAAAAATGCATTTAATGTTGGTGGATGGTATCTATACAATATCGATTGGGATAGAGCATATGAAAAATTTAGCGAAGCAATTGAATTAGATCCAAATTTTGCATTAGCATATGCAATGAGAGCCAGAACTAGTTTCTTTTTAGGGAATACAGATGATCTTGTTGATGATTTAGATATTGCTGTGAGCATGTCATTAAATGCATCTGAAGATGAAGGATTATTAATCAATGCTTTAGCTATAGATGTTAAAGATGGTACCAGCACTTTTAACGATTTAGTTGAAGGATTAGCTAAGAAATATTCAGATGATTCAATGCTAGCATTCGAAACTGTATTTGCCACGATGAGTGCTATTGGAGCTGATGCAGTGATTGAAAGAGCGAACGCTTTACTTGCTATGGATCCTGATTTTACTCCCGCATATAACATGTTAGGATATGCTTATATGGATAAAGGAGATTTAGAGAATGCTGGTAAAGTACTTCAAGAGCAAGTCAGGTTGGCACCAGGTCTTGCAAATCCATATGATTCTATGGGAGATTATTATCTTACGGTAGGAGATAGCGAATCAGCATTAAAGTATTTTGAAAAATCTGCTTCCATGGGATTAACTGCTAGTACTACAAAAGCAGATAGCCTTAAAAATATTCCAGAAACAGAAGAAGAATAAAAGAGAATAAGAAATGAGGCGGCAACATTGCCGCCTTTTTCTATCTAAATAAAAATTTTCCAAACCACCTTGCAAGCCAAAGCTGAAATCGCATAGATCGTGGCATATCATAACATGTTATTAATCGAGTATCTCTCAAGCCTGCTTCACGATGTTGTATAGCTTCTTTGTACCAGTCGAAATTAACCATTTCGACAAACTTATCTAGATTAGGATACATTACAATTCCAACATCATCCCATTCATGCAAATCTGGACCAATCATTGTTAATCGTACTTTGGAATACCATAAGAATCTTCCACCGACTTTAGTAACTGCTTTCATAGCAACTTTTGCATATTTTTTATAAGCTTCTTCACCTGATATAGTGTTTAAACTTTCATCTTCATATTTTGCGGTTTTATGATAGGATAAAAGATTAACCTGTATGAGAGGTTTCCCATCATTATGATTTTTTCTCGCCTCTTCCATAGCTTCTTCACTTGGAAAAAGAAATGCATTATCTGGATTTGTATAGAGCATTATTTACCACCTTGTTGTTATGTTTGTTTAATTTATTTGAATCTTTTATTATTTATCATTATAAAATTTAAAACTTTTGTTAAATTGTCGAAAGTAAAAGGATTCAATTGAGTAAAAATTACCAGATTTTAGCGCTAAAATGGCGACCAAAACACTTTGAGGAAGTTGTAGGGCAAGACCATATTACAAAAACTTTAATCAAAGCCTTTGAGAAAAATCGTATTGCACAAGCTTTCTTGTTTGCCGGACCGAGAGGCGTTGGTAAAACTACAGCAGCAAGATTGCTTGCAATGTGTTTAAATGGATCAGATAAACCATCTATTAAATATGATATCGAATCGGATGTTATTAAACAGATTATTGAAGGAAGATCCATGGACGTTATTGAGATAGATGGTGCCTCAAATCGAGGAATTGATGAAATAAGAGAATTACGAGAAAATATTAAGTTTGCACCCCTAGAAGGAAAGTTTAAGGTGGTGATTATTGATGAAGTACATATGTTAACTACACAAGCTTTTAATGCGCTTTTAAAAACACTTGAAGAACCACCACCACATGTCAAATTTGTTATGGCTACTACAGATGTTCATAAGGTACCACAAACTATTATTTCTCGTTGCCAACGCTTTGATTTTTTACCAATTACTAATGAAGTAATTAAAGAAAGATTAAAACATATTTTAAAAGTGGAATCTGTTAAGATTGATGATTCTTCATTGGATTTAATTGCATCAAAATCTGATGGCAGCATGAGAGATGCTTTAGGGTTTTTGGATCAGATTCTGGTGTTTAGCGATAAAAAAATTACAGACAAGATAGTTATTGATTTATTAGGGGTAATTCCAACAACAGTTTATTTTGATATTACTAATGCGTTACATGATAAGAATGGAGAAGAATTAGTAGACACTCTTCGCCATGTAAAAGAGAAAGGATATATTGTTGAAGATTTAATCAAAGGGTTAATTACTCATATGCGCAATTTGACTCTGATGCACTATAAGAATGGATTAGATTTAATGGGGTTGTCTCCGGAACTAAAAAAACTCTATAAAAAAAATAAATATGATTGGTCTTTAAAAGATTTGGTGCGTATTTCCAATAGTTTATCAGAATTATACGCATCTATTAAACGTTTTTCCGACCAAACATTGATATTTGAAATGACATTAATGAAATTCCTTCAATTTGATAAAAGTGTTGATATTGAGAAATTCTTACAGTCAGATGTTCCACAAGAAGATTCTTCTATTCCAGAACCTAAAAAGACCAATAGTGTGCCAAAAAAAACAGTAAAAAAAACAGTAAAAGAAACAGTAAAAAAAACAGTTAAAAAAACATCAGAAGTAACTATCGATCAAGTGAAAGATTCTTGGGATAAAATTTTAGGTAAAATATCAGAAGAAAGAGGAACAATCCATGCACTATTAAGTGATTATATTATTAAGGAAATGAATGGTAATAATCTTGAATTAATCTCTTATGATAGCAATAAATTTAACCAAAAATTAATGAATGATAATTTAGGTTTTGTTAAAGACTCTATTAATGGAGTACTCAATACTTCTATAGGGGTAAAAATTATAGTAGATACAAAAGTTGAAAAAATTGAAGAAGAATCAAAGAATGATTCAGTTAATCAAAATGATGTGGTTGAATTATTTCAAGGAAAGGATACAATGTAATGTTTGGCAACATGAAAGAAATGCTTAAGCAAGCACAAAACATGAAATCTCAAATGAATGAGATAAAAAAAGAATTAGAAAAAATTGAAGTCGAAGGATCTGCCGCAAATGGTTCATGTGTCGTTAGAATGACTGCTGATATGAAAACAACCCAAGTTTCAATTGATGAAACGCTTCTTAGTGGCAATAAAGATATTATTGAGAATGCAATTAAGGTTGCTACAAATGGAGCTTTGGATAAGGCAAAAGATACAGCCTCAAAAAGATTAAAATCAGTTACAGGTGGATTAATGGATAATCTTCCAGGTTTTTAATGAGTAATATTGCAACATATATTGATCAATTAATAGAAGCTCTAACCAAACTTCCCGGTATTGGAAGAAAAGGAGCAGAACGCATTGCATACTTTATTATTCATTCCGATGATAAAACTGCAGAGGATATAGTATCTTCATTAGAAGATATCGGTGATAAACTGGAGACCTGTGAAAATTGTGGGATGATTTTTCTTAAAAAAGATGAAGAATGTAGTTGTAGCTCCGCTAGCAATACAAAACATATCTGTGTCGTTGAAAATATTGAAGATGCAATTAAAATTCAAAACACCCATAGTTATGATGGATTATACCATGTGTTGGGTGGAGCAATCTCTCCTTTGGATGGTATTGGCCCATCAGAACTTTCTTTTGATAAACTTCTAGGCCGAATTGGTAATGGGGTAGAAGAGGTTATTATTGCGACAAATCCAAGCACATCAGGGAATGCAACCGCAATGTATCTTCAAAAAATTTTAAAAGAACATAGTATCACAGTATCGCGTCTTGCAATTGGTTTACCAGTGGGAAGCAATCTTGAATACATTGATGATAAGACGGTTGCAACGGCGATTAAAGAAAGAGTAGAATTAAATTGAGCATTGCTGATTTTTTTACCTTTTCTAGAATTTTAGTCACTCCCTTTGTTGTCTATTTTATCTTTGTTAATAATTTTGTCATTGCATCTATTCTTTTTATCTACTGTAGCATTAGTGATCTTCTTGATGGTTATCTTGCAAGAAAATATGATTTGGTAAATGAGAGAGGCAATTTCCTTGATCCTTTGGCAGATAAAATTTTAATGACTGGAGTACTAACTGTATTTCTATATCAGGGGGTAATAGCAGTATGGGCATATAGTATTATTATCGGACGGGATGTTTTAATCACATTCTATCGTCAATATCTACGCAATAAAAATCGACCGTTGGTTACTTCAAAATATGGAAAGTTCAAAACAGTATTTCAACATCTTGCTGTAATTTTTATCTTGGTTGCACTTCCAGATCCTGCCACTCCAAATTTGGTAGTACAATTTTCTTCTGGACTTCAAATCTATTACCAAGAATCTATTAATTTGATAATAGGATTGAATGCAATATATGCGGGAGCAACAGGTATGCATTATATGGTGAAAAATGGATTTTAAAAAGAATGGAATGTATCAACTTGCAACCCTTTTTGGGTTGGGCAGACTGCCAGGTGGTGGAACATGGGCTTCTTTAGTTGTTTTATTGACAGCTATTCTGGCCAAAGATCCATTTAATCCATTGTTCTTTTTTGGAATATTTACGATGTTGTTAGCATCTGCTATATATGAAAGCTCACTCCCTTTTTTTACATCTAAAGATCCAAAGGAATTTGTATTAGATGAAGTCCTTGGAATGGCTCTTGCTCTTATGATAGTATGGATGTTTTCTGATATCTTTGGAGGTTTTTCTTTTAATCTTCCAGACTATATCAATAATCAAGAATTATTATTTGTGATAACATTTATACTGTTTCGATTCTTTGACATTAGCAAAATTGGTCCTGTAGGTTGGATCGAAGACCCAACAACTGCTCCTTTGTGGTGGCAAAAGTCAGATACCACCGATGATACGTATATGAGAGTTATAGGCGATGATTTGATGGCAGCATTTCTAAGTTCTGGTATCGTCATTATTATGTTAAGTATTTATTTATGGGTTCTGTAATGAAGATTGGGATCATTGCTATTGGAAATGAATTATTAAGCGGATTTACCATTGATCGTAATTCTGCCTGGATTGGTCAACGATTATTAGAAATTGGGCTCAAAGTCCATGTTAAAAAAACTATTGCAGATGATGCTGATATGATTACTAAATCTCTTGATGAATTTTCACAGGACTGTGATCATATTATTATAACAGGAGGACTAGGTCCAACCCTTGATGATATTACTGTAAAAACGTTGTATGAGTATTTTGGAGATAACCCTGTTTTTGATGAAGAATATTGGAAAGAATTAGAGAAACGTTTTAAAGCAATTAATATGAAAGTTCCAACCCTAAATCGTAACCAAGCGCATACAGGGGATAAGGTCAAAATGATTGATAATTCTTTTGGTACCGCAAGAGGAATGCATTTTGAAAAAGATGGATCCAATTATTTTGCCTTGCCTGGCGTACCAAAAGAAATGGAAGGAATGATATTAAGTTATATTTTGCCCCATTTAGAAGAGAAATTAACATCAAAAGTACATTGTGAGACTATTCGTACCACGGGACTTCCTGAATCAATCTTACAGGAAAAGATTGTTGATTTAATTGAATCAAATAAGAATTGTGATGTTGCCTTTTTGCCGCATCGCATGTTGGGAGTTGATATTAGGTTGACAACAAGCGATCATAAGTCGCTTTTAGATTTAAAAGATCAAATCGTAAATCGAATTAGTAAATATGTTTATGGATTTAATAATGATACAATTGAAGCAATAGTTGCAGACAAATTAAAAGAACAAAATTTGACGGTTGCAACTGCAGAATCATGTACTGCTGGAATGTTGAGTGCAAAACTAACAAATTTATCAGGGAGTTCTCAATATTTTAATGGAGGCGTAGTGTGTTATAGTAACGCTCTAAAAAGAGACATTGTGGGAGTAGATGGTGATTTATTGGACAAATATGGTGCAGTTAGTGAAGAAGTAGCGTCAGAACTTGCATCTAAGATTGCAACGAAATTAAAGAGCGATATTGGGATCGGTATTACTGGGATAGCGGGGCCAAAAGGAGGAACTGAAAAAAAACCAGTTGGCTTAACATTTGTTGGAATATTTTATAAAAATAATGTCTATATTAAACAGTATAATTTGACACCAAATCGTAAAATTAATCGACAACTTACTGTGGTGTTATGTTTAAATGAACTAAGAAAACTTTTGGAAAAGAATTGAAATATAAGGGAATGAATTAAGATGTCAGATAAGAAGAAACATAAAGCAATTGAAACAGTAGAACAACAAATTATTAAAGAGTATGGTGCAGGTTCTATTATGCGATTGGGTGCAGATACTAAATTAGCAGTTGATACAATTTCAACTGGATCTCTTTCATTAGATATGGCATTAGGTATAGGTGGACTTCCAAGAGGAAAGGTGATTGAAGTTTTTGGACCTGAATCATCTGGAAAAACAACCTTAGCGCTACATGTGATAGCAGAATGCCAAAAAATTGGAGGACATGCTGCATTTATTGATGCTGAAAATGCATTAGACCCTATCTATGCAAAAAATTTAGGATGCAATACGGATGACTTACTTGTTTCTCAACCAGATTCAGGGGAACAAGCACTAGATATTTTAGAGAAATTAGTACAAACTGCAGCTTTAGGTGTTGTGGTTATAGATTCTGTTGCTGCATTGGTTCCAAGGAAAGAACTAGAAGGTCAAATTGGGGATGTCACTGTGGGGTTACAGGCACGATTGATGTCTCAGGCATTGCGAAAATTATCTGGGCCAATTGCCAAATCAAATACCTGTGTTATCTTTATTAATCAAATAAGAGAAAAGATTGGAGTAATGTTTGGAAGCCCTGAAACAACTCCTGGTGGCAGAGCTTTAAAATTTTACGCATCTGTTCGATTAGATATTCGTAGAATTGCTGCAATCAAAGCTGGAACCGATATGATCGGGAATAGAACACGAGTAAAAGTGGTAAAGAACAAGGTCGCTCCACCATTTAAAAAGACTGAATTTGACATTATGTATGGAAAAGGAATATCTTATAGCGGAGACATATTGGATATTGCTTTAGAAGCAGGCATTATTAACAAGATGGGTTCATGGTTTTCTTACAAAGAAGAAAAATTGGCACAAGGAAGAGAAAAAGTTAGATTGTTACTAGAAAATGATGCAAAGCTTATGAAGAGTGTTGTTTCTGATGTCAAAAAATATTTAGATCTTAAATAATTAGCATTATTTTTTAGATAAAAATAGAGGTTATCATTGCAAAGAAATATATTATTATTAAGTATTATTTTTCTTTGGACATGTAGTTCACCAACCAAAAGTGAACTATCTCAACCACCACCCACTTTAAACGACCTCAGTATTACCACTAGTGAAGATACCCCTGTTGATATTACCTTACAAAAATATAGAATAGACGGGAAGATCTTAACCTACACGATTGTAACTGATGCTACAATAGGAACAACAAGCATAAATAATAATATTATCACCTATACACCATTAGCAAATCATAATGGAACCGATACTTTTGGATATAAAGCAAATGATGGCACTAATGATAGTAATACATCAACCGCAATGATTACGATTAATGCCGTCAACGATGCTCCCACAGTAGATAATATGAATGATTTATCCATAACTATTAATCAATCAATGGATGTGATTTTAGCTGGTTCAGATGTAGAAAATGATAATCTAACATTTAGTATTGTCGATAATCCAAACAAGGGTACCGTTTCAATATCAGGGAATGTAGCACATTTTTTTGCAACTAATCTCGGAGCAGATACCTTTACTTATAAAGCAAACGATGGTATGGCTGATAGCAATAAAGCTACAGTTTTTATCGAAGTAAACTCTTCTAATACTAATCCAGGTGACGATACAATTTATGGTACTGCAAATGCAGACACATTATATGCTGGATCAGGCGATGATGTTTTATATGGTCTTGATGGAGAAGATGTTCTATATGGAGAAGCTGGAAATGACATTATTGATGGAGGAGCTCAAGGAGATAAGCTATATGGTGGGGATGGCAATGATATTTTATATGGTTCCGATAACTTTGATGAGTTATATGGCGAAGATGGCGATGATATCATTGATGGTGGCGATGGTAAAGATAGGCTATATGGAGGAAACGGCAACGATATTTTCATAGGACGCCCAGGTGATGGTTCAGATGGTTTTCTTACTACAAACGTTCTTTACGATTTTGAAGATGGAGTTGATAAGATTCGCTTAGAAGGCGGTTTAAATTTCTCTAATCTTTCTATTACACAAGGCACTAAAGGTTCAGTTACTGTGGCAGGATATACTTTTCATTACGATTTCAGGAATCATACTTTAGTAAAAGCTGGTAGCGAATATTTATTTACGATAACTGACACCCAGCATAACACCCTTACATCAGAAGATTTTATTTACTAAAAACAGAACGAATTAATGTTTTTCGAAATAACTGTTAGACAATCCTTTTAGCTTGGTACTAAGTAATATAATAGCAATTAGATTTGGAAATGTCATAAAACCTAGAGCAGCATCACCAAAAATCCACACAGCTTCCAACATTAAGGTAGAACCAACGAATACCATGAATACATAACAATAACGATAAAATGGAATCGCTTTGGTTCCAAAAAGATATTCTGTTGCTCTATCTCCATAAAATGACCAACTGATTGCAGTTGAGATTGCAAACAATACTACCGCCAATGTCACAATTTTGTCTCCGCCAGGAATGCCTTGAGCAAAAGCATAGCTTGTTAACACACTGCTATTCATCCACATATCTTGTGTAATAGAAGGATCAATTCTTTGACCATAGAATTCTGTATAGTGCCAAGAGCCAGTTACCATGATTACCAATCCAGTTAAGGTACAAATAACGATGGTATCAATATAAGGTTCTAAAAGGGCCACCACTCCTTCTCTAACTGCATACGGTGTTTTTGCAGTTGAATGCGCAATAGCAGCAGATCCTTGCCCTGCTTCACTGGAAAATAATCCTCGTTTTACTCCCATCATCATTGTATTAAGAAATGCAATAAATGCACCCGCAGTAATACCAGCAATTTCTGCTGGAGGGTTAAAGGCCATACTAAAGATTGTACCAAATGATTCGCCTACTTTATCATAATTGCTTGTAATGATAAATAAAGCAGCAAAAACATAAATAACAGCCATAATTGGTACTAGGTATCCAGTTACATTGCCAATACGTTTAATTCCGCCTAAAATAACCATTCCAACGGTAGTTGCAATGATAACGCCAAAGATGATTTGGAAAATAGAAGGTTCGAATATACCAGGAATGAGTACAGATTTTTCCATTAGTACATGTTCTGCTCCTAATAGAGGCAAAAATTGACTATATAATTGATCGGTTAATGTAAAAGATTGAATAGCATTTCCAGTAAAAAAAGAACAAATAATTGCAAAGGAAGCAAAGGCTACAGCAAGCCATCTCCAATTAGGTCCTAATCCATTTTCAATAGTGTACATAGGACCACCAGCAGTATTTCCAAGCTGATCAGTTTCTCTGTATTGAAGGGCTAATGTACATTCTGCATATTTTAATGCTGATCCAAAAAATGCGGTAATCCACATCCAAAATAATGCGCCTGGACCACCGTAATAAATTGCAATAGCTACCCCGGCAATATTTCCAATTCCAACAGTTGCTGCTAATGCAGTAGAAAGAGCTCTAAAATGGTTTAAATCGCCTTCATCCTCTACATTATCATAGTCTCCTCGGGTTACTCTCATTCCATGTAATACATGTTTTAATTGAGGAAATCCTAATTTGAATGTCATGTAAACACCGGTTCCAAGTAATGAAACCACCATTAATGGAACGCTGGCCAAAGGAAATGTTTCTAAAAAATTCTTATCCAGTAAATTGCCTGGGAATGACCAAACACTATCATAAAATTCTACCCCGGCAAATAAAAGTAAAACCCCAATAATGGCGAAAGCTATTAAAGCATATCGTTGTTTTGACATGGAGACATTTTAAAAAATATTTTTAAAAGTAAACATCAATTTTATTATTAATTTTATTTCTATGTTAATTGCTGGAGTAGATGAAGTAGGAAGAGGGGCATTGGCTGGGCCGGTAGTCGCAGCAGCAGTCATCTTAAAAAAAGGTATTAATGGATTAAATGATTCCAAAAAAATATCGGAACCAAAACGACAAACATTGTATAAAGAGATAATGAAACATGCGTTATCTATCGCGGTTGGAATTAAGTGGAATAATTATATTGATGAACATAACATCAAGGTTGCATCTGAACATGCAATGATTGATGCCATCAATGATTTATCCAAACAACCAGACAAGGTATTAGTAGATGGATTTGCATTAGATATTCCGATTACTAATCAAGGAATTGTGAAAGGAGATCAGAAAATAAATGCTATTATGGCAGCATCGATTATTGCAAAAGTTACGAGGGATGAAATTATGCGTTCGTTTCACTATATTTACCCGATGTATGATTTTCTAAACAATAAAGGATATGGTACTCCAAATCATCGTAAAGCATTAAAAAAATTTTCTTTTACAAAGATACATCGTCAAACATTTAAACCTATATCTAGGATGATAAACAAATGAATAAATTTATTGCTGAAGTAAAGTCGATATTGATACTTATCATTATCATCCTATTTTTAAAAGAAACAGTGGTAGAAGCCTATATTGTTCCTACAACTAGCATGGAAGAGAATATTTTAAAAGGAGATTTCCTCATTGGAAGTCGTTATATCTATGGAATGAAAGTTCCAGAAAAAATATGGATTCCTTTTAGCGCGATTAGCATTCCAACATTTCTCCCTGAATATCGTTTTCCTGCCTTTAAACAAGTAGCACGAGGAGATGTAGTAGTGTTTGAATATCCCAGAGATCCAGTATATAAATATGTAAAACGTTGTATTGGAATTGCAGGAGATATCGTAAAAATTGAAGACCAAAATGTATATATAAATGGAGAATTTGTTCCATTTCCAGAAGGCGGTAAATTTATTATGAATAATTATTTATCAAAGGAAGTTATTGATCCTGATATTTTTCTTGGCAGACAAGGTAATAAAGATCAATATCCTGAAATTACCATCCCAAAAAAAGGAGATTCATTTATTTTGGATGAGAATATGGATTGGAAATTGGTGCTCCCATTATTATTGTATGAAGGAAATAAAGTCCAATATATTTTTGGTGACAATTCTTTAACATTTACAAATATTAGTCCAAGAGATATTGAAAGAAGAACTGGCGATAAAAATATCTATAAGGAATATTTTCCAAGTACCAATGCTACATTAATTACCCCTTGGTCTAACAGATTTAAAAAAGAGCATATACAATATTTATATATTAATGGAAAGCCAATTAATGAAATAGAGGCCTATACATTATCGCAAGATTATTTTTGGATGATGGGTGATAATCGGGATAATAGTGAAGATTCACGTTTTTGGGGGTTTGTTCCAAAAAGCCATATTCTTGGACAGCCAATTATTACATGGTTTTCGATTAATTTGGATAATTATATTCCAAGATTAAATCGAATCGGAAAAATTCCGAATTAATAAAAAAAAGTTTTCATATTGAAGTTTCATTTATTAGTTTCAATCATCTCAAAACAAAGAAAGGGATAATACAATATGTTAACTAATACAGAAAAAGTCTTAAGTGTCCTCATGTTTTTTCTTGTTGTAGCGGTTTCAGGTTCATTTTTTCAAACAAAATCTGCAATGGAAGAAATGGTAAGACTAGAAGCTGATCATAAAGAACATGTAGACGATGTCAATACAGAATTTAGAGAAAGAGTTAAGAATGTTGAGCTTGATAATATTGGTCAAGGAAAGAAAATCCAAGAAGGAAGACAAATGATTCTTGCAAACACAAAATTAATTTATGCGAAAGCTGATTCACTTGGAGATTTAATAGATGATTTAGCATATGAAATTAAACGAGTTGACCGTGATTTATCGAAGAAGATAAAAAACGTCGAACGTGATCTTGAGGGAATAGAAGACAACCTTAATAGAAAGATACGTAATAACCAAAGAGATATTTCTAGTTTGAAGAAAGAAATTAAGACACTAAATAATGAAGTATTTCCTCCAGAAGAAGAAGAGGAGAAAAAGTAATAACGTTTTAATAAGTTAACATAATTGGAAAAAAAGGGCTTTATTCGAGGCCCTTTTTTTTTGTACCGAGGGTCGGGTTCGAACCGACATGAGGAAATCCTCACTGGTGTTTGAGACCAGCGCGTCTACCAATTCCGCCACCCCGGCAAAAACAATTGACTAATTTGGCTTAAAGTACTTATTTTGTCAATGATTAAAGACATGAGCAAAAATTCACATCCAGGATATCAAGGCATAGAAGCTACATTTACCACTATTCCTCAAATGTTTCAACGCGTTGTTTCTGAAAACCAAGGAATTGAAACCTATTTTGTTAAAACTGATGATAAATGGAACGGAACTACTTTTGAAGATTTACAGACTTGGGTAGAAGGGTTCGCGAATGGTTTGAAAAATTTAGGGATTAATGAGCATGATAAAGTAGCAATTATTGGAACAAACTGCCCTCAATGGTGTGTTTCCGATTTTGCTATTGCTCATATCCGTGCTGTTTCCGTTCCGGTATATCCAACTTTAATTCCTGAACAATCCCAATACGTTGTAAAACACTCTGAAAGCAAGATTGCAATTGTACAAGATGAAGTACAATTAGCAAAAATATTACCGTTATTAAATGATCATGAATGTGATCTAAATAAAATTATTATTATGGATGATAGTTATTCTGGATCTGATGCAATAACATACTCATCAGTAACAGCGTTAAATAATGTTACACACGATATTAAAGCACTTTCTCAAACGGTCCAACCTAGTGATTTGTTAACATTAATTTATACCAGTGGAACCACGGGTGTTCCAAAAGGAGTGATGTTAACTCACGATAATGTTTGTAGAAATTTACTTTCTATTGGAGAACTGATTGAATTAATTGAGTCGAGATACAATATGGAAGAAAGAGTATTCTTATCTTTTTTACCTGTTGCACATAGTTTTGAAAGAGTAGGAGGTCATTACGGTTGTTTTAACGCAGGAATGCAAATTTATTATGCACAGAGTATGGAAACTGTAATTCCAAATATTCAAGAAGTTAGACCAACATTTTTAACTGCAGTTCCAAGAATTTTTGAGAAAATCCATGCAAAAGTTATGGAAGGCGTTGAAGCAATGACAGGCGTTAAAAAAATACTAGCTGAATGGTCTATTGGTGTAGGATTAAAAGCTGCGCCATATTTTCAGCGAGACGAAAAATTACCATTCTTTCTTGGGTTAAAATACAATCTAGCTGATAAATTGGTATTACATAAATTTAGAGCAGTTTTAGGGGGTAGAGTTGCAGCCGCATCTTCTGGTGGATCAGCCTTATCTCCGGAAGTAGGATCATTCTTTTGTGGTATTGGAGTTTCAATTGTAGAAGGATATGGATTAACAGAAACAAGTCCTGTGATGACAGTAGGACATCCTGAATTTTTTAAATATGGTACGGTTGGAAAGCCAATTCCAGGTGTGGAAGTTAAGATTGCAGAAGATGGAGAAATCTTATGTCGTGGACATAATGTAATGAAGGGATATTATAAAGAACCTGAAGCTACTGCTGAAGTTATGAAAG
>CAJWPX010000002.1 GCA_913045065.1 uncultured Fidelibacterota bacterium
ATCATTCGTATCAAAAAAAGTTAAATAATGGAGAATTAATTCTTTTAGGTGAATGTGATGAAAAAAATTATAATTATGCTGTTTTTGATGGTGATAAATTAGAAATCAAGAATTTCTAAACCTTATTACATAAGGTAACCATAATTGCATTTTGAATATGTAATCTGTTTTCTGCCTGCTTAAAGACAATTGAATTGTCTGAATCAATCACATTATCAGTTACTTCTCTTCCACGTTCTGCTGGTAAGCAATGCATAAACAAATAATCATCTTTGGCATTCTTGACTAACTCTGAATTCACTTGAAATGGAGAAAATATTTTGATGCGTTCATCAATTTCTTCTTTTTGACCCATGGATGCCCATACATCTGTATAAATCACATCTGCATTGTGAACAGAATCAAGTGAATGGGATATAGATACATTAGATATGCCAACATCATTTGCAAATTTAATTGTATCTGCATCAGGAGAATATCCTTCAGGACACACACAAACAAATTCAAAAGGAAGTACAGCCGCCAACCTAATCCAAGAATTAACAATATTATTTCCATCACCTAGATATACTATCTTCAGATTATCAAAAGAATCTTTCTTTTGTTCCCACACTGTAAAAATATCAGCCAATATCTGACATGGATGGTTGTAATCAGTTAATCCATTAATAACAGGAACTGTAGCATGTTTTTCAAAATCTAACATATCTTGATGATTAAATACTCTGGCCATAATCATATCATTGTAGCGACTAAATAGTTGTGCTAAATCGGCGGCACTTTCTCTTTTGCCCAATCCGATATCTTGGGGAGCTAAATAAATTGCATGTCCTCCCATCCAAGAAAATCCTGTTTCAAAAGACACCCTTGTTCTTGCTGAAGGTTTAGCAAATATCATTGCTAAAGAATGGTTATTAAATGGCTTGAATTCTTCTTTATTCCTGTATTTTGATTTCAAATCGGAAGCTAGATTAAATAAATCCAAAATTTCTTCTTTAGAAAAATCATCTACCTTAATACAATGTCTAATATTCATTTTAACTGTCTCTTATTTACATTAGGAATATTCATTGATTCTCTATATTTGGCTACCGTTCTTCTAGCAATAGAAATATCTTTTTTCTTTAAAAGATTAGATATTTCTAAATCAGAAAATGGATGACTATTATCTTCTGATTGAATTAAATCTTTTATAGTATCTTTTAGTTCTTTTGTCCCAATCACTTCACCAGAATCTTTAACAATCTTACTGCTAAAGAAACTTTTCAAACTTATAATACCCAAAGGGGTATCAACATATTTATTTTTAACCACTCGACTAATACTGGATATATCCATATCTAACTTGGTTGCAATATCTTCCAAACGAAGCGGGTTAGGATAATCTTGATTTCCAGATAAATAAGCATTTTGAAAACCAATAATTTCATTCATTACGTTTTTAAGCGTTTGAGATCGAAATATAATGGTATCTAATAAGTTTTGAGCACTATCAGTATGATCTTTAATAAATTTTTTCTCTTTATCTGAAAATTTTTGTGTCATTGCTTCACCCAAATAATCATTGGCAATTTTAAATCGATTTAGATTTTTATCATTGACCAAAATAATCCATTTATTGTCTTTCATTCTAATAATAAGATCAGGAATAATTTGATCAGAATCATTACTCATAATGATTGGAGAAAGATTTTTAGAGGAAATAATTTTTAGTGCATCATCAAATTCAACATCTGAACATACTAAGTTTGATTTAATTTCTGAAAAATTTTGGTTTAAAAATTCGTCAAAATATTTTGTAATGATTTCCTGAGCAAAAAAATCATTATCACCAATTTGTAAAGCAAGATATTCCTGCACATCCCTACAACCAACTCCTTGAGGAGTGAATTTCTTTACAAGATCTAAAACCTTATTTACTTCACTCAAATCTGCATGACAATTATCGGCAATTAATTCAATCTCAGTGTCTAAAAATCCAGTTTCATCTACATTAAATATAATTTGTTTACCAATATCTTTTTCTTTGCTATCCATTTCTGATTCTTCAACTTGTTTGATTAAACTACCTACAACATCTATATCTTCAGGTAGATTTGATAGAAATAAATCATAATTTTCTTGGTTATCTAATTGATATTCTTGGGTATTTTTATCTCTAAAATCTTCCAAATCTCTTTCAACTAAAACTGGATTTTTTTCAATTTCATTTTGCAATTCTTCTTCAATATCGGTAAGTGATAGCTCTAAAAAACGAGATTGTAATATTTGTTGAGGAATAATCGACTGTTTTTGTCGGATCTTTGTAGAAATTTTACTCATTAATCAAGCCTAAATTTTTTACCAAGGTATAGCTTTCGAACCTCTTCATCATTTGCTAATGTTTCTGCATCACCAGATTTTAAAATTTTACCACTATATAATAAATATGATCTATCAGTAATCGATAAAGTTTCTCTTACATTGTGATCTGTGATTAATACTCCAATATTTTGTTCTTTAAGCGAAGTAACAACCTGTTGAATATCCTCAACAGCTATGGGATCAATACCTGCAAATGGCTCATCTAATAAGATAAAATCTGGTTTTAATGCAAGAGTTCGACATATTTCTACTCTTCTTCTCTCACCGCCAGATAAACTTCCACCTAAATTTCCTCTAAGATGATCAATATTAAATTGTATAAGCAATTTATCGATTAATTCGGTTTGTTCTTGAACAGATGGAAGAATATTTTCTAAAACTATTCTTAAATTATTTTCTACTGTTAGTTTGGCAAAGATGGAAGGTTCTTGTGCTAAATAACCTATACCCATTCTTGCTCTTTGGTACATCGGTGTACTAGTAATATTGTTATCATCAAAGAATATTTTTCCAGACGATGGTCTAATCATTCCAGTAATCATATAGAATGTAGTTGTTTTACCAGCACCATTTGGACCAAGTAATCCAACAATTTCTCCTTTTTTTAGATTAATGTTAACTTCATCAACAACTGTCTTTCCAGAGTAGCTTTTTTTCAGATTTTCTGTTTTTAATACTTTACTCATCTTTTACTGAACCTCTTGGTTGATTAATTTTCCATTCTGTAAGATCAATATTCGATTGAAAACCTTTTCCATATAATGTATCCAAATCTCCTGAAATAAATATTAACTCAGAATCTGTAAAAATCTTATCGACTTTATTATTCCATAACAACGAATCAGTCAATAATTCTTCTCCCCGATCAGCTTTAACTATTACATTTCCAAAAGCATTAATTCTATTTTCTTTTTCACTAACAAAAGCATAATCTGATTTAATGGTTGATGTATGGTGATAATTACTATCATACAGATCTACTACAACGTTATCAGTCAATTGTAATTCAAGATTATCATCATTTTTTTCAAGTAATTCTGCCGTTACCAATGCTTTTACGTTACCCATCTCTGTCAAAGTAATTTCAACATTTGAAGATAATTGATTGTGAACAGCTTTTTTTTCTTCACTGTTTTCTCTATCGGTACTATAGCAAGATATGAAGAAAAACAATAGGAAGATTAAGGAATAATTTGAATTCATCGTAAATCAGAAAGCAATTTATTAATTGAACCATCAAAATCACCCCTTGATTCAATAATTAAATCAATAACTTCTCTTACTGCGCCTTCTCCACCAGCTTTTGTTGTAGTATAGTGAGTATGTTTTGTAACATAATCTGGTGCATTTGGAACTGAGATTGCTAGACCAACTTTTTCAAAGATTGGTATATCTATAATATCATCTCCTATAAAACAAATCTCATGATCTTCCAGATTGTATTCTTTTTTAAGATCATTATATGATTCAATCTTTTCAATAACTCCATTATAGACTTTATCAATCTTCAATTTATTAGCACGATGAGCAGTTGTAGCACATTCTCTTCCCGTAATCCAAGCAGTTTTGATATTAAAACCTAATCTATTTAACATATGGAATCCCACACCATCTAAAACACTAAAATTTTTTGCTTCTTCTCCATTGGTCATATAAATAAGTTTTCCATCAGTTAAAACACCATCAACATCACAAATAAGTAATTTGATTGGTTGCAATTTTTCTTTTAAAACATTATCCATTACTTAAATATGCCTTTCTAAACTCTACCATTGAAACCAACAATGGTTCCAATTCTTTTAACGGCCACTGGGTACTTGCATCACTCAGTGCATTACTAACATCATCATGAACTTCCATAAAAATTCCATCACAACCTGTTGCTACAGCAGCACGAACCTGTCCTGGAATAAATTCCCTATGTCCAGATGTTGTATTTTCAAAATTTCCAGGTACTTGTGCACTATGTGTTGCATCATAGATTACTGGAAAATCAAATTCTTGCATTATTTGAATTGCACGCATATCAGAAACTAGGTTATCATAACCAAATGAATTTCCTCGTTCTGTAATTAAAATATTATTATTTCCTGTAGTCAAAATTTTATCAATAATATTTTTTACTTTATAAGGAGATAAAAATTGTCCTTTTTTAACATTAACAATTTTACCAGTATTGGCTGCTGCAAGCAATAAATCTGTTTGCCTACATAAAAAAGCTGGAATCTGAAGAATATCAACCACTTCTCCAACAATATTAGCTTGCTCTGGATGGTGAACATCTGTTGTGATAGAGATTTTCAATGTATCTTTAACTTCTTGGAGTATTTTTAGTCCTTCATCCAGACCATGTCCTCTAAATGATTTAATTGATGTTCTATTAGCTTTATCAAACGATGTCTTAAAGACAAAAGGAATATTGAGTTTATCTGTAACTGATAAAATTCCTTCAGCCATTTTTAAAACATGATCTCTACTTTCAATAACACAAGGACCACTAATGAAAGGAAGTTCATCGCTACCAAAAGTAATATTATTGCACTTAACTTTATTCATTTTCAGTTCTACTATATTTTAATGATGCCTTCACAAAGCTATAAAATAGTGGATGTGCCTTATCAAGTCTACTTTTTAACTCAGGATGAAATTGACAACCAACAAACCAAGGATGATTAGACAATTCAATTGTTTCTACCACACCCAAATCATTATTCATTCCCGAAAAAGTTAACCCTTTTGATTGCATTTGTTTAACATATTTATTATTTACTTCCCATCGATGACGATGACGTTCATGAATAATATTTTTTTTGTAAATCTTAGATACCTTTGTTTTTGGTGCAATATCACATTTATATGATCCTAAACGCATAGTACCGCCTTTAATCTTAATAGCTTTTTGAGATTCCATAATTTCAATCACGGGATGTTTAGACTTAGAATTAAATTCAGTACTATTAGCATCTTTTAGATTACAAACATGTCTAGCGAAATCAATCACAGCGCATTGTAATCCCAAACAAATGCCCAAAAATGGAATATTATTCTCTCTCGCAAATTTTGAGGTTAGAATCTTCCCTTCAGCTCCTCTTGACCCAAACCCTCCAGGAATTAAAATACCATCAATATTTTTAAAAGCTTTTTTTGCATGATTATCATTAGAAATTTTTTCAGTATTAATCCATGATATGTCTACTTTGGTATTATTTTCAACTCCTGCATGTACAAATGATTCTAATATACTCTTATAAGCATCATGCAATTCTGTATACTTACCACACATAGCAATACGAACAGTATGGGTTGGATTTTTGTATATATTCATAAAGTTTTCAAGTTTTTCAATTGATGGTTTATTTTTCAATTGAAGTCTTTTACAAATCATTTCAGTAACGTTTTGTTTTTCAAAAAGTAGTGGAACTTCATAGATGCTAGATACATCTCTATTCTCAATCACATGTGATGGTTTTACATTACAGAAAAGAGCTAATTTCTCTTTAATTGGCTTAGTTACCTTACGTGATGTTCTACAAAATATAAAATCAGGAGAAAGTCCAATTTCTCTCAATTTCATTACTGAGTGTTGAGTAGGTTTTGTTTTTATTTCTCCACTAGAAAAAACATGTGGAAGTAATGTAAGATGTACGATTAAAGAATTAAAATATCCAACATCGAGCGATAACTGACGAATTGCTTCAAGAAATGGCAAGCTTTCTATATCGCCCACTGTACCACCAACTTCACAAATTACTATATCATATTTACTACTTTCTGATAATTGATAAATACGATTTTTAATTTCGTCTGTTACATGTGGGATGACCTGAACTGTCTGACCTAAATACTCTCCTAGACGTTCCTTTTCTAATACAGTACTATATATTTGTCCAGCGGTAGCATTATTATCTTTAGACATATTCTCATCAATAAATCTTTCATAATGCCCTAAATCTAAATCTGTTTCGGAACCATCATCTAATACAAAAACTTCTCCATGTTGGTATGGATTCATTGTACCAGGATCAACATTAAGGTAAGGATCTAATTTAAGAATATTGACTCTTAAGCCTGCGCTTTTTAGCAAATATCCAATGGAAGAAGCAGAGATACCTTTCCCAAGACCGGACATTACTCCACCCAGTACAAATATAAATTTTGTTTTAGATTTCATAATATTTTAAATCATCCTTTATATCGATACTTCTATGCTGGAAATTAGTAATTAATATTTTAATTGCAATATCATTATCAAGTGCTCTTAATTGTTCTAGTTTAAATTTTTTCTCATTATCAGTTGGAGCTAGATTGGTAAATTTTTTCAATATTTCACTACGATATGCATAAATACCAATATGACGAAAATATTGTTGGTCTTGTAAAGAAATATTTCTTTCAAAATTAAGAGCATAATTATTATCATCTAAATACACTTTGACAATATTAGGATTGGTTAAATCATCGCCGGTTAAATTAGTTGAAGCAACCGAAGCCATCTCTACTGATGAATCATTAAACAATAAAATAAGGCTATCAATAATATTAGGATCAATTTTTGGTTCATCCCCCTGAATATTTACAACAATATCAGGATTAATTTTTTCAGATATTTCTGCAACCCTATCGGTACCAGATTTATGTTCTGAAGAGGTAAGCATAGTATCACAAGAATTACTTATATGTGATTTGGTTTCTTCTGAATCAATTGCAATAATTAATTTATCAAGATACTTTGATTCTTTTGCATTATCGTATACATGTTCAATAATAGCTTTTCCATTCAGAGGGTAAATAATCTTTCTTGGAAATCTATTGGAATTTAGTCGACCAGGAATAACGCCTAGATTCACTGGCTATCCTTCTTAACCACTAAAGGAATTTCGATATAATCCCCCTTTGATTTTGGGCTATTTTCTATAACTTTTTCTTTGGGGATTGATTTTTCTGTAACATCTTCTCTTAATACACTATGCGTATCATGAACATTGACTAATTCTTCTACATTGGATGTATCAATTTCATTTAACAAATCCATATAATCTAGAATATTATTCATATCCTTAGTGTGTGTTTTTAACTCTGCTTCAGAGAGAGAAAGTTTGGAAAGTTTGGCTATTTTATTTAATTCTTTCTTTGTGACTTTCTTTGTTTTTGACATAAAAAATATTATTTAAGACAATTTATCTATTCATAACGAATAGAGTCAATAGGATTAAGATTTGCAGCCTTAATTGCAGGATATAATCCAAAGATTATCCCCATAGACGCACAAATCTGAATGCTATACAGTACCCAATTAAACGGAATGACCGGATCTTGTTGTAGAAAATATGCTACCACATTTCCAAACAATAAACCTATGATAATACCAAAAATACCTCCTATTATGGAAATAAGGGTTGCTTCAATTAAAAATTGTAAAAATATATCAATTTTTCTTGCACCTAACGCTTTGCGAACACCAATCTCTTTAATACGTTCTGTCAATGAAACTAACATAATATTAGCAATACCAATTCCTGCTACTAATAGAGAAATCCCAGCCACTAGACCGATAAACATTTGCAAATATTTAGTAAAATCACCAAATGTATCCATTAATTGATCATTGGTTGCAATATAGAAGTTATTTTCCGATCCTGGCGGTATCTTTCGGATTGCTCTAAAGGCTCCAATTGCCTCATCAGTAGCAGCATCCAAGTCATCCATAGATTCTGATTCCAATATAAGCTGTAAACCTTCACCATAATGACTTCGACCACGGAAATATTGTAAAAAAGAGGTAATTGGAATTCCAATCATAGAATCCATGCTTTGTCCCAACATTTCTCCTTTAGCTTCTAGAAGACCAATAACTTCAAATGGAATATTATCAATTTTTATCATCTGACCTACTGGATCAGAATAAGGAAATAATTCTTCTTTAATATCATAACCCACTATGGCAACACGTGCATTACTATCTAAATCTTGTTGTCGTAGATTCCTTCCACTAATCATTTCATATTTCTGAGTTTCAAGAACATCTCCATCACCACCCCAAAAACTTGATAATCGATTTTTTAATTCCTCTTTTCCAACACTAATTGTTCGATCACTTGGCTCCTCCGCTACAACTGCGGATATATGTTTTGTCAGTGTTAATACTCGCTTTAACTGTTCATACTCTGACCACGTAATACGAGGCTTATTACGATTATGTCTATCATTAGAACCAAAACTAATTTCAATGGGATTATCTCGTGTAATATAAAATATATTTGTTTTCATTTCTTCAACCAAACCGGTTGTAGCTCTATCAAAAGTAGTTAATACGGTCATAATCCCAATAATAGAAGAAACCCCAACAGTAATACCAAGAAGGGTTAAAAATGTGCGAAGTTTTGTTTGTCTAAAATAAAAGAGTACACCTCCAACAGCATCACTTAAGTAATTTATAATTCTATTCATGGCGTAATGCATCGATTGGGTGAAGGTTGGCGGCAGTTCTTGCTGGAAGAATACCAGATGTCACGCCTATAAAGAGACAGATTATAAAAGTATAAAAAATCAATAATAAATCGAAATCAATAGGAAAGTTTATCCCATTGGTAGTGGCTAACGATGAAGAAAGAACTACGGTGACTAACTTAACTAATCCAATTCCTATTGTTCCTCCAATAATGGAAATAATAACTGCTTCACTTAAAAATTGCACCAAAATATCATTATTGGTCGCACCCATTGCTTTTCTCAAACCAATTTCTTTAGTACGTTCTCGTACAGAAACAAACATCACATTCATAATACCTATTGCAGAAACAACTAAAGATATTCCTGTCACCATAAAAGCCATTCCAGCAATAGCAATTTTTATACTATCAAACTGACTTTGATATGCATCAGCAGAATTCACAGCAAAATCATCTTCTTGATCAGGTCTTAATTTACGAGCTACCCTCATAATCATCCCTACTTCTTCTTTTGCTTTATATAAATTTTCAGGTTCTGTTTTTAATATCAATTCATCAAAACCCCATCTTGTTAGAATGCGTTTAAAAGTTGATGAAGGCATAATCACTAGATTATCAATCGTACCTCCTGGAACCATTCCCATTCCTTGCTTTTTTAGTTCGCCAATGACTTCAAAAGTAACACTACCAATTTTTATTTTTTTTCCTATTGGATCTTCACCATCAAAAAATCCATCTCTTACTGTACCACCAACAATCACAACTCTTCTTTGCAAGACCCATTCATTTTCGGAAAAGAATCTTCCATTAGTCACTTCTGTTCCACTTAACATTTCACCATAACTTGGATACACACCATTAACTTGTAACCAAGACGCTTTATTTTGGTATGAAGATCTTATCCAGGTACTTTTTTTAATAGATACATCTGTAACATATTGACTAGATTGATTGATATAATCGAGATAATCTTCCTCAATTTTCGGACGATTACGATATTTCCACCAATCAAAATCAAATGACCATGGCCATGTTGATACATAAATTTTATCATTTCCATAATAATCCATTGATTTTGCAAATTCTTTATCAATACTAGAAGCTCCAGCAGTAACAATACTAACTGTAAAGATACCAATGGTTAATCCAAGAGATGTTAAGGCAACTCGTGTAATGTTTGATCGAATTGCACCAAGACCGATTAAAATATTTTTAAGAATGTTATTCATCTAATGTAATTTTGCCATCGAAAAGTTCTACTCTTCTTTTTGCGCGCTTTGCAATTGATTTTTCATGAGTTACAACAATTAAAGTATTACCAGCTTTATGCAATTGATCAAAAAATTTCAAAATTTCTAATCCACTTTTTGAATCTAAATTACCAGTTGGTTCATCAGCTAAAATAATAGAAGGTTTATTAACCAAAGCACGTGCAATTGCTACACGCTGTCTCTGTCCTCCAGATAATTCATTAGGTTTATGTGTCATTCTATCTTCTAATCCAACAATTTTTAATGCTTCTTTTGCTCTTTGAGTTCGTTTTGTCCTATTTAAAGAAGAATAAATTAGAGGAACTTCCACATTTTGAAGTGCATTGAGTTTCGGCAATAAATTGAATGTTTGAAAAACAAATCCAATTTTTTCATTTCGGATATTTGCAAGTTGACTATCATTCATTTCGGATATTAATGCTTTATTAAACTTATAGGTTCCTTTGGTTGGAACATCCAAACAGCCAATAATATTCATTAATGTTGATTTTCCAGAACCAGATGGTCCCATAATCGATATAAAATCATTTTCATAAATGTTTACCGAAACATCATCTAAAGCTTTAACAACATTAGTCCCTAAATGATAAATTTTAGAGATTGATTTTATAGATATTATCTCTTTTTTTGATTTAGCCACGTTTACGACTAGATCTTGGATTATTATTAGATTTTTCTTTAACAGTAACTTTTGCACCATCATATAAATCTCGACTAATTGCTACAAAGCCTCCAGTAACAATTTCTTCTCCTTCTTCAAGGCCAGAGATTACTTCATAGTCTACATCACCAACAATACCAGTTTCAACAAAACGCTGCTCTACCGTATTTCCTTTAACAACAAAAACAACATTTTTACCTTTATTACCTGATTTTTGTGATCTATTTCCCCATTGTCCTTTTCTATCACCTGATTCTACAGAAACACTAAAACCAGAAGATTTCTTTTTGGATTCACCATCTGGTGCTTGACGAGGACTTGTTAAAGACTGAATTGGAATTGTAAGAACTTGTTCTCGGTTTTCGGTAATAATATCAACTGCTGCACTCATACCTGGTCTCATTCCATCAGCAACTTCTAGCATTTGTACTTTTACCTGAAAATTTGTCACTTGTTGTTGTGAACCACCACTTGAGGTGCTTGCAGCATATGCTACTTCTTTGACTACGCCTTTAAATTTTCGATCTTGATAAGCATCTACTTCGACCAGTGCGTAATCATTGAGAGAAACATCAGTAATATCATTTTCATTAACATTAACTAATACTTCCATTTTAGATAAATCTGATAGCTTAATTAATACCTGCGGGTTAAACATCCCTCCTTGAGCTAAATCACCGACCTCTCCTGTAAGATATGTAATAGTCCCATCTTGTGGTGCTACTAATTTCAATTTTTGTAGAGCATCTTCGTCTTGAATTAGTCTAGCTTTTGCTTGATTATAAGAACTTAATGCTGAAGCATATGAAGAATTGGTTGTTTCCATTTCCTGATCAGATATCAGTCCTTGTTTATATAATTCTTCTTGACGTGACTTTTGAGCTTTTCTTTGATCTAGCTGTACTGAAGTTGCTTTTACACTCGCTCTTGATGCTTCTGTAGCGGCTCTTTGTTGACGATCATCCAAGGCCATTAAAAAATCTCCTTTTTTAACAAAATCGCCTTCCTTCACCGAAATATCAGTAATATAAGTTGTATTATTTGCACTTAATTTAATTTCTATTTCAGGCTGCAGCTCGCCATCGGCAACTACTTTACTAGATAAATCTTTTCTTCCCATTTTCATAGTAGAAACTTCAATAGATCCATCACCATTAGATGAAAATGGATTTAGATATAAAACAATTCCTACCAAAACTACTAAACCAGCGATTAATTTTTTCTTCACATTTACTCCTTATTGATATTTTTTATCCAGTGTTCCCAATAATTGATCCAAATTTGCAAGCTGTATTGCAGTATCATATTTCGTTGTCACCAATGTTGAGCTTGCTTGAAGCACTGCCAATTGCGCATCTAACAATTCTAAAATTGTTGCGGAACCTAATTCATATTTATTTTGTGCTAATCGTAAATCCTCTTCTGCAGAAACCAATACTTCTTCATAGATTGGGATAAGTTCTTCATAATTTTTGAGAGTATTGAGTAATGATGATAAGCTAACTTTAGCATCTTTTCTTTTGCTGCCATATATCATTTTAGATTGTCCAAATCGCATCTTAGATATTTCTACAGAATTTCTGTTTTTAAGACCAGAAAAAATAGGAATGCTAAGAGTTAAATTTGCACTTTTAATATAATTATCATCAAAAAATTCACTTGTAATTTTTTCGCTAGACGATGCGTTCATTCCAACACTTAAATTTAAGCTAGGGAAACTTGATCCCCATGCTGAACGAAGATTTAATTGTGCAGTCGCAATCTGTGCATCCAAAATTTTTAATTCAGGACTATTTTGAATCATAATTTCATATGCTTCATTAAAATTAGGAACAATCAATTCTATATTAACTTTATCTCTCACTTTTAATTCTATATTCTTTTCTAAAATTCCCATACCATTTTTTAATGTTTGCTCACTATTATCTCGATTAAGTCTCCTAGACAGTAAAGTAGATTTTGCTGTTCCATATTGTACAGATGCTTTTAAGTAGTCAGTTTTGCTCACAGATCCTAGATTATATCGTCTTTCTACCAATTCTAATTGTCTTGAAGATAATTCTAGATTTTTTTCAGCAATAGTAAAGAGTTCTTTATTTTTTAAGAATTGATAGTAATAAGTATAAACATTCAAGATAATTCTTGATTTTGATTGTCTTTCATTTTCTTTTGCAATGAAATAATTATTATTACTTTGTTTTACATTTCTGGCATTATTACCAGAATTAAATAAATTTTGACTTAAGCTAATTCCAGCTCCATGCCTTTCAGTAGAAAGACTAGAATTTCCATATGTAGTTTCGCTAAAAGAGTTACTTGCTCGCAACGTTGGTAGTAACATCCCTATTGCAGAAACTCTATTAAGTTGAGCTATCTTAGTATCTTGTTCAGCACGTTTAACTCCAGCTTTATTTTCTAAGGCAATACGAACACATTCATCTACGCTTAATGCTTGTCCAAAAAGCACAGAAAAAGATAAAAATAATGTTATATATATATTTTTTGTCATTGTTCTAATTATTAGACATTCTAAATAAAAAAAAGTAAAAAACAATTAACTAAATTTATCTGTCTTTTTCAACACATTTAGAAACTTTATTGCTTCTTTATGAGAATTTCCTATTTCACCATCTAAAATAGCTTCTTCAATGAGAGATTTGATTGCCCCAATTTTTTTCCCAGCTGACAAATTAAACATTTTCATAATCTCATCTCCTTTAACAGGAGATTGGAATGAACGCAACTCATCTAATTTATCAACTTCATTCATTCGTTTTTCGACACGATCAAAATTAGATAGGTATTTTTTAACATTATCAGGATTCTTTGTAGTAATATCCGCTCTACACAATAACATTAAATCATCTAAATGTTCACCGCCATCTACAATCAACCTTCTAATTGCAGAATCAGTAACTTCTTTTTTTGCCAAACTGATTGGTCGTAAGTGTAATGCAGTTAATTTCTGGATATAATTTTTAGTTTTATTAGAAAATTTCATTCTTTTTGAAATCTCTTCTAACATTCTTGAACCAAGATCGTCATGGCCATAAAATGTGTATCCTTTTTTACTATGTAATCTTCTAGTTTTAGGCTTAGCAATATCATGCACCAATGCTGCTAAGCGCAAATTAGTATCATTAGACAATTTTGCAGCATTATCTACTACTTCCATTGTATGAAAAAAAATATCTTTGTGATGCCATTCACTTGTCTGTTCTAATCCATACATAACAGCAATTTCAGGAAAAACATATTTTAACAAATCTGTTTCCTGTAGCATAATTAATCCAACTGATGGTTTTGGAGTTCCTAATATTTTAAACAATTCATTGGTAATTCTTTCTTGAGAAACAATTTTAATCCTATCAACATTACTTTTTATTGATTTCAAACATTTTTTATCAAGATTCATTGATAATTTTGATGCGAAATATGCAGCTCTCATCATTCGTAAAGGATCTTCTTTAAATGTAGTATCAGGATTTACTGGAGTAATTAATAGTTTTGATTTTAAATGCTGAATACCATTAAATGGATCAATTAAAGTACCAAATTCATTCTTTACCAAAGAAATTGCTATAGCATTAATAGTAAAATCTCTTCTCTTTAAATCATTAGTAACATCTGTAATATCAACTGATTCTGGTTTTCTTGAATCCTTAGCATAAGATTCAAGCCTTGCAGACGCTACTTCAATCTGACATTCTTTATATGGAATACGTGCAGTAAAAAACTCTGGAAAAGGCACAATTGTTTTTACACCTAATTTTTTAGCAAGTTTCTTTGCATAATCGATTGCATCTCCTTCAATCATAATATCAATATCTGTAGCATCTTTTTGAGGGTCCATCAACAAATCTCTTACACAACCGCCAACTAGGAATGTTGGGACATTGATATCATCAGATAGCTTGCTAATTTCCTTTGATAAGCGATATAATCTCTCATTTACCTTAATTATGTCTTTAATTATTGCCATTTTGTAAATTAAAAAATATATCTTTCAATTATGCTAGAAAAACTAAATAAACAAATTTTTCTTATTCTATTCATTTCTTTATTAAATGGACAATTTAAGGATACTTCTATTGCATTTGATGATCGTCTCCTTAAATCAGATGAAAGATCTTCTTTGTTTCAATTAGAAAATGATATTAAAAGATTTTATGAATACACAGTATGGAATGAAGAATATAGTGATTTAGCAATTAATTTAAATATTCAAATTATTTTTGAAGGAAGTGCTAATCAAGGCAGTGCACAAACATATGCAATTCAATCACTATTTAGCAATGGAAAAGATCTACATTTTTTTGATAAAGGATCTCAATTTGTTTTAAACCAAAATTCTCTCTATTATGACAGTGTCTATTTTGATCCGTTATCAAGTCTATTAGGATTTTACGGAAATATTATCCTGGGAGCAGAATTAGATACTTGGTCATTATTTGGCGGTACTTCTCACTATGAAAAAGCAAGATCTATTGCAATTCGATCAAATGCATCCAATTCTCCTAGAGGATGGGAACAACGTTTAATACTTATTGAATTATTAACAGCAAATATTGGCTTAAGAAAACTAAGATATTCTACCTATTTAAGTTATGATCAGTATAAGGAGGGTAGAATAGACGCATGTTCAGAATCATTAACTGAATTTGTTAACAATTTAGATGAGATTTTTAACAATTATAGCCAAGAAAATTATACAACAATCTTTATGAAATTTCATGGAAAAAAGATTGGTGAAATAATGAAAAAACTTGGTCAGAAAGAACTTTTAAACAAAATGATCTACTTGGATGCTCAAAGAAAAGATATTTATGAAAATTATTTAAGTGAAATCTGAGAAAAATATTTTTTTCTTTTAAAAAAATAATCTATTGCAATGCTTTTGTCATAAATATTATCTAACTGAGTAATCTGATTATTTCTTCTAATCTTAATTATTTTACCGGCAAAAAATAGTATCCAAATCTGTGCAAATAATATTGCAAAAAATCTTCTGATATCCAATGTCATTACAGAATAGGCTAAAGCCATCCAATCGAGTACTAATCTTTGAATAATTAGAATACCATAATTAAAAGTAAAAGAGTTCTTAAAAAATAGAATCCAAGAGTTTCGATGATTTAGATAGTGTGACTTAATAGTATTTTCTTTGATCGTCTGTTTGCCATAATGATAAACAAATGAATCGGGAACAGAATAAATTTTATATCCCATTGCTTGAGCTCTCCAACACAAATCTATTTCTTCCATGTAGGCAAAATAAACTTTGTCAAAACCTTCTAATGTTTTAAAAATATTAGATCGTATCATAAATGCTGCACCAGATGCCCAAAATATTCTTGATGGATTGTTATATTGGCTATGATCTTCCTCTAACGTATGGAAGATTCTTCCTTGAACAAATGGAAAACAAAATTTATCAATAAATCCTCCTGCACCTCCTGCATAATCAAATAATTTTTTATTATGAATATTTAAGATTTTAGGTTGAACAGCAGCAATCTTTGAATTTGAATCTAGAAAATGAACTAACTTTTCAATCCATTCGCTCGAATGTTCCGTATCATTATTCAAGAATAACAAATATTTTCCACTTGCATGGGTTGCACCAAGATTGCATCCTCCACTGTAACCTAGATTAGAATTACTTGAAATAATTTCAACATTTTGAAAATTACTTTTTATTCGATTGATTGAATCATCAGTAGAAGCATTATCTACAACGATAAGTTCAAAATCTTTGATTGAAATGTTTTTATAGATAGAATCAATACAATTATATAGTAAATCTTCCCCATTGTAGTGTGGGATAATGATTGATACCGTGTTCATGAATTTTGGAGTTTCTTTATTTCATCTAATAATTTTGTAGCTTCTAAATCAGTAGGACTACGTACTAACCAATCTTCCATTAAGAGAATAGCATTATCATACTCTTCAAGCTCTTTGTAACATAGATAGAGTAAAAATACTAGTTCAGGTAGTGATTCTTGCCATTCTTTCCATTCTAATGAAGTAATTTTTGTTGATTTAAACCCTTGTACTTCAAGAGCTTTTTCGATGATAGTAAAATTATCATAAATCGTTTTAAAAATGGTTTTTGCTTCATTATAATCTTCTAAAGTTTGAATAAAAGTCTTTCCATATAACAAATAATCATTAATAGCTAAATCATTTCTCTCTATCAATTGATTAAGATGATATCTGAGCTTTGCCTTATTACCTAAACCACCATATAATTGCCCAATTTGATATTGCAATTCTTTTGATGGAATTTCAATAATGTCAGTTGGCATTTTCTTCTCCATATCTAACAATACTTTTTCTGCTTTACCAAAATTTTTATTAAGATAATGTGAAATTGCCAATCTGGTAAATCCGGTTCTATAATTTTGAATTAATCTACCCAATTGTGGATCAACATATATATTGTCATTTGCAAGGTTTCTGTAAATATATCCCGGTTGATATGTCTTTGAGATTGATAGGTTGGTATTATTATTATAATTCTTATTATAATCTATAAACCAACTTTCATCTCCTATGATAGATAATAGATTATTGGTCATCGCATCAGCATCGATAATTTGAGATGTATTATTGGATAAACGGTATGCTAAACCTTCCATGGTTAAATACTCTTCAAGATTTAACATACTAGTCGGAGAGACAGTGACTGCAAAATATACAGGTCGATTCCAGTTGTTATCTTTAATGATTCTTAATACCATCAAATCCTGAATACGTAATGCAACATCAAAATATGTTGGATTTAATTTCCATTCAATTTTTCCTGAATTGTTTAGAGAATCTTTTGGAGCAGGAATGGAAATTATCGTAGGAGACCACGCTTTGAAATCTAGGTTATTAATTTCATTCTCATTCATATTAATAAAAGAATTATCCTGATTTTGATCTTGAAGCTGTTTGACATACCATGGAGTATTCAACAAGCTTAAGTTTGTAACACTAATATCTTTTCTTATCCCTTCTACTTCTTGTAAATACCATAATGGAAAAGTATCATTATCTCCATTTGTAAAAAGAATAGCATTTGGTTTACATGTTTGCAACATATTATATGCCATATCCCATGCGATATAATTACCAGTACGATCGTGTTCATGATAATTTGCTAATAACATTCTTATTGGAATAAATGCTAAAAACATTGTAATCATAAAATATGAAGCAGGTAATTTGAAAGATTTTTCAAGGAATGTGTCGTTTATTTTACGAATAAATCCAAAGATTCCAATAGCAATCCAAATAGAAAATGTCATGAAACTACCAACATAAGAATAATCTCTTTCTCTAGGTTGTGGATTATCTTGATTAAGATAGAACACAATAGCAATGCCAGTCATAATAAATAAGACTAGAAGCGAGAATGCATCATATTGATTCTTACGAAAGTGAAAATACAATCCATATAAACCAATCATTAAAGCAAGTGGAAGACCAAATTGACTCCAATCAACTCCATCTTGTTTTTTGCTTGCCCCTAAAGGAGATACCAATGAATCATCTGTAGAACCTTTTCCAGCAAATTGCCATAAGAAATACCTTAAATACATCTTATTGATCTGATAACTCCATAAAAAAGTCATTTGTTCAGAGAATTTATAAGTTGCATAATCGTAATTTTGTTCTTTAGAAAATTTTAAATTTTCATACTCTGGTTTCCCAACAACTGCTATTTTGGATGGAAGGTTGTCAAATTTTCTAGGGAAAAAAGAAATATTACCATATTGATCTCTATTTAGGTATGAAATTGCCTCTTCTATTGTTTCTGGATTATTTTCATCAATAACAGGATTTTGACCAGAACGAATAAAAATAGTAAAATATGTAGAGTAACCAATTATAATTAGTAAGACTGAAGTGGAAATTATTGCTAATAAAGTTTTTTCATTTTTGATACTTATGTATGCGCCATAAACCAAACCACATATCAAAATAAATAAGGCATAAAATCCCATTTGCAGAACTAATTGAGGCAACCCTTTAATAATACCATTTTGTATAAGAAGAAAAACAAAAAATGCTAATAATGTTGTTATAAAAAAAGTTTTCATAGAAAACTTATTGATAGAAAAATATATAATTAATGCAATAAATGGTATAGTAAGCAAATTAAGTAAATGAATTCCAATTGCTAAACCCATAAGATAGACAATCATTATTAAATAAATAATATGATAACTTTTCTGTCTATTCTTTGACCACAACATGGTTAAATACACCACTAATGCAGTCATAAATCCACTAAGAGCATATACTTCAGCTTCTACAGCATTAAACCAATGGCTATGAGTAAATGCAAATGTTAATGAAGCAATAAATGAAGATCCAAATTTAAGAATAGAATTATCCGTAGTATAATTATTAAGGCGTTCTATAAATTGATTACAGATTAAAAACAACAAAGAAATAGTTGCAGCACTAATAATTGGTGAAAAAATATTAATCCGAAATGCAATATCACTACTAATTGGAAAAAGACTAAAAAGTTTTCCAATTAATAGAAATAATGGATTACCAGGGGGGTGTGGAACTCCAAGGATATATGATGTTGCAATAAATTCTCCAGTATCCCAAAACGATACTGTTGGAGCCATAGTAGAAAAATAAACAAAAAATGTTAAAAAAAATAAAACAACGGCTAAAGTATATTCAACATTATTTTTTATTTTCTGTATCATCATTACTGTGTTCTTCTTTTTTCTCTTCTTCCACAAAATTCATTTTTAATTCTGATAGAATTTTATCAATATATTGTTTCTCATTCTCATCTAAGCTTGCTTCCATTCTACTATTAATCATTTCAAGCATATCAATTTGAAGTGAAGCGCTTCTTAGATCAACTTCTGTTGTATCAGTGACAGGATTCTTCATTTTTCCAAGCGCAATCCAAACTCCATAAACAGATTGAGAAATTAACATATCAAAAAGTTGTTTTTCAGTATATGATTCATCAGTCATTTTTTTCTCCATTAATTAACAGTTGTTTTTAAGAAAAGTTTTAAATACTCCGAGTTAAATCTTTCTTTGATTAATTTATTAATAGGTTTACTTAAATTTGCATCATTATCTATCATATCAAAAGCTTTCATTCTTGCAAATCTAATTATCTTGCCATCGGTAACAAGATTAGCAATTCTAAATTTAATAAATCCACTTTGTTTTTCACCAAAAAATTCACCAGGACCTCTTAATTTCAAATCTTCATCCGCAATTTCAAATCCATTTCTTGTTTGAGTAAGAATTGATAATCTTTGTTTTGTATTTTCTACACCGCTGTCACTACACAAGATACAATAACTTGTTAACAATCCTCGCCCAACTCTTCCACGCAATTGATGAATTTGACTCAATCCAAATCGTTCACAATTGTTAATTAATATAACAGAAGCATTGGGATTATCAATTCCAACTTCAATTACTGTTGTAGATATTAATATTTGAATTTTATTGTCCATAAATTTTGTCATCATTGCATTTTTTTCATCTGTATCTAACTTTCCATGTATCAATCCAACTCTATAGTCTTGAAAAACAGAATCTTTTAAAGCAAGATATGACTGATTTGCAGCTTCTAAATCTTGTTTTTCAGTTTCCTCAATTAGAGGATAAACAATAATCGATTGTTCATTATTTTTAGCTTTTTCTATGATAAAATCATAGGCAGTATTGAGATTATTTTTTTGAATTTGTGATGTAAATATATCTGGTCTATTCTTAGGTAGTTCATCAATAATAGATAAATCCATATCGCCATTATATGTAATAGCTAATGTTCTAGGAATCGGAGTGGCTGTCATTGCTAAAAGATTTGGAACTTTACATTTTTCCAAGAGACGTTTTCTTTGATTAACTCCAAATCGATGTTGTTCATCGATAATAACAAAACCAAGATTTTTGAACGATACATCTTTTTGAAATAATGCATGAGTTCCAATTACAATCATTGCATCTCCATCATTGATTTTTTTTAATACCTTTTTTTTGTCGTTGGTTTTTAAACTACCAACTAAAAGTTCAGATTCTATTCCAATCTTTTCAAAATTATCTCTAAAATTTTTATACAATTGTTTTGCTAAAATATCAGTTGGAGCCATAATTGCAACCTGATAATCATTATCAACCACAACAGAAGATGCAAGTATTGAGACAATAGTTTTTCCGCATCCAACATCTCCTTGCAACATTCTATTCATAGGTTTTTCCAACAAGAAATCTTCGATAATTTCTCTTAATACACTTTTTTGACTATCGGTAAGATCAAAACTAAGGTTTTTGAGAATCATATTATATTTTTGTGTTTTGAATTCAATAATATCAAATGTTTTTTCGTTGATTTCCTTTTTTCTCAAGGCTAATAATAGTTGAAGGAAAAAGTGTTCATCAAATTTTAATCGATGAATCGCTTCTTTTGACTCATTAATATCTTGTGTAAAATGCACATTTCTAATAGCCTTATCAAGGCTACATATTTCGAATGATTCCAATTGTTCTTCACTAAAATGATCATCTATATTATCAATTGATTCTAGTGCTTGATAAATAATTTTCCTCATATTCCTATTAGTCAATCCTGCATTTTTTAAATCTTCAGTTAAAGGATATACCGGAATCACAAATCCTGTACTTAATGCGACTTCATTCTCATTGAGCTTATCATATTCAGGGTGTACAATTTGAAAACGTCCCCGATAATCAGCTACTTTACCGTGAATAGTGATGACTTCACCTTCCTGCAATGATTCCTTGATATAATCAACTCCCCTGAACCACATTAGATTGATTGATCCAGTAGAATCATAAAGTGTAGCAGTTAAAAATGTGCCACGTTTCATTTTTCTAAGACTTAAAGATTTAATTTTGCCGATTAGGTTTACTTCTAAATCAATTGCAATAGAATCAATGGTCTGGATAGATGTTCTATCTAAATATTTTCTAGGGAAGTAATAAAGTAGATCTTTTAGAGTTACAATCTCAACAGATTCAAAAGCTTTGGATCGTCTTGGACCTACTCCTTTTAAATACTGAACAGGTGTTTCTAACGAATTAGAAGATTTATTGAGTTCCATTAATAAACATTATTTCCATTCTTTTTTATAAGTATAAGTAATTAATTGAGAACTACCAGATTCTACTTCTAATGGAAAATATATTGTTGACGCATCATCTTTAATATACATAGTTGAAGATTCTTTCACTACCCAGTCTCCAACAATTCTTTCAACAACTTTGACTTTTATAGATACAGTAGATGTATTAATAACTTGAATTGATATAGTAGATTCTTCTACTTTATTTTGGCGATCATAGTTTAAGATTCTTCGTTTACCAATAATATCAGAAGCTTTACCAGCATTAAATGATGCAGTTCCTCCTCTGTATAATTGACTTAAGTTGTTTTTAGCTAAAAAACCAAGGGAACCATCAGTATTTCTCTCATATAAATAAGCTATTCCTGATGGGAGTGGAAGATCTAGATTATTTTCTTGAGAGTTATTAAAAGAAATCTGAATATCAAGAGGGTCGTCTCTTTGATCTCGCTCAGAATTATTGAATATATAAATCTTCTCATATGAAATAGCTCTTTTAGGGATTAAAGGAAGTTGGATTGTTTCCAAAGATTTTAAGTTTAAATCATTCCCTAAATTGAAAATATAAAAATCTCCTAATTTTGTATTGTTCTGACTCATTGGAATGTTTACCGCTCTGCTGCTTAAAAAATCTCTACTAACTCCCACCTGGTTTAAAACTCCCTCAACAACATTAATATTTAAACCTAACAAATTAATATTAGAATGATTTATTATTTCAGCATCTACACTTAATATTGCGTTAGTATTGTCTGTGTTTAACTCTAGCTTATAGATTGGTTTCCAACTAAAACCAGAACTCAGATATGTCAATTCAGCATTTATATTTTTTTCTTCATTAGAAAAAATTTCCCAAAAAATCTCAGGAGTAAATTTATTTGAGACATTATTCAATTTTAAATTTAAGTATTCAATACTCGATCTTTGAAATACCATTAAGCCTTTATTAGTATTAATGGAAACACTGGAACCATTCACATCAAGAAGAGTTCCTTGAATTACTGAATTACCTGTTGGTTTTACTTCTACTTGTGAACCAATATTATTTTTTAAATACACATCACTCGAGTGAAAATTCCGATTCATTGTTTGAGATAAAATTTGTACTCCTTCTAAATCAAGATTTGGTGAATCAAATACAATATTAGGGGATAAATTAGTAAATCCTACTACGTTTCTACCGCTTTTTAAATTCCAAGTAATAGGTTCTTTTAAGGTTGCAAAACCGTCTTTATAAATGGTGATGGTCCTATTATTTTGAAGATCACTAGCATTCTGAGAAAGCGCAATACCAGTAAACAATAGTAATATTAACAACTTTTTCATTTTAACATCGCAATATTGTCAATTATTTTATCTCTTTCAACAATAAAATCATTCAATTTGTTTTTTTCATTGTTTACAATATTTTCAGGAGCTTTATCAATAAATGATTTATTTTTTAATTTCTTCTCAATAGCATTGATAAAATCTTTCACTTCATTCAGTCGTTTAGTAAGTCTTTTAATTTCAGAATCAGTATCTACCAAATCTCCGAGCGGAACATAAGCAACACATTTTTTACAAATTCCTACAGCAGATTTCTTTGGTTTTTCAATATTTAAATCTATTTCTAGGTTGTCAATTTTTGACAGTGCAGTAATTGTATCTTTTAAATCTTCAAACAATTTTTTATCATCTGCATTATTCACAGAAATGAGAACATCAATTTTTTTAGAAGGAAGTATATTTAATTCTGATCGTATGGTTCTAACTGATGTAACTATTTCTTTCAGTGTTGACATCGTTTCTGAATCGTCAACGATACTCTCTTTACTTAATTTTGGCCATGCACTTATAATAATATCATTATCTGATTCATTTTTTAAATAACTCCAAATTTCTTCAGTAATAAATGGTGAAACAGGATGTAACAATAATAAAATCTTTTTTAGCACATCTCTTGATAAAATATAAGTATTGTTTCTTA
The DNA here is from genome assembly GCA_913045065.1 of uncultured Fidelibacterota bacterium. GTDB lineage: Bacteria > Fidelibacterota > Marinisomatia > Marinisomatales > Marinisomataceae > Marinisoma. Next base: position 23,844 of record CAJWPX010000002.1, read on the forward strand.
CAATCTGATCGGTACTTTGGAAATTGATTTTGGCAAGTTCAATATACCAATCACAAAATTCACTCCATGTAAATTCATAAATCACTTTAATTGCTTCGTTGAATTGGTATGAATCATAGTAAGCATTAACTTTTTTAATTGTTTTGTCTAGTTCACTTAAGATCCATTCATCATGGAAAGCTAATTTATCCTTGTTAATCGAATCATTAAAATTTTCATCATGATTTAACATAATAAATCGACTAGCATTCCAGATTTTACTCATAAAATTTCGACCTATTTCAAGCCCACTTTCAGAAAAATAAACATCCGATCCTTGTGGAGACATAAGCATTACTGAAAATCGAGTTGCATCAGTTCCATATTTATCAAATAGTCCGATTGGATCAGGAGAATTCCCAAGAGATTTACTAAACTTTCTTCCTTGTTCATCTCTTAAGATACTTGTGAAGTATACATCTTTAAATGGTGCTTCTCCCATAAATTCGAAACCAGACATAATCATTCTTGCAACCCAAAAGAATATAATATCTGGTCCTGTTACCAATGCACTGGTTGGATAGTAATGTGTTTTTTCTTCTTCTGGCCAATTATGGACGGCAAATGGCCATAGCCAAGAACTAAACCATGTATCTAATACATCAGTATCTTGTTCCCAATTCTCGATATCTTTTGGTGGAGTAGTGGAAATAAACCAATTTTCTTTTTTACCATGATCAGAATCTTTTTTATACCATACTGGGATGCGATGTCCCCAATAAAGTTGACGACTAATACACCAATCCTGAATATTATCCATCCAATGATCATACGTTTTTACCCAATGATTTGGATAAAAATTAATTTCTCCTTTTTTAACAGATTTAATAGCAGGTTTAGCAAGTTCTTTCATTTTTAAAAACCATTGATCTGAAAGATAATATTCGATAGGAACGTCTCCTCTTTCTGAAAAACCTACTTTGTGCATATAATCTTCCTCTTTTAAGAGACAATTATCTTTCTTTAAATCATCAATAACTTTCTTCCTAGCATCTTCCCTTGTTAAACCAACATATTCTTTTGGAGCATTTGAGTTAATAGAACCATCGGGATTCATTACATTTACCATATCTAGAGAATGTTCTAAACCAACATTGTAATCATTTGGATCATGAGCAGGAGTAATTTTGACACAACCAGTTCCAAATTCCGGATCAACCATTTTATCTGCAATAATTGGAATTTTTCTTCCTACAATTGGTAAAATTGCATTGCTACCAATTAAATCTTTAAAACGTTTATCAGATGGATTCACAGCTACTGCTACGTCTCCAAGCATTGTTTCTGGTCTAGTCGTTGCAATTTCAATAAATGAATCAGAATTCTCTATTGCATATTTGATATACCATAATTTGCCATTGACTTCTTTAAAAATAACTTCTTCATCACTAAGTGCTGTTTGTGATTTTGGACACCAGTTTACTAATCTATTCCCTCTGTAAATCAATCCTTTATCAAATAATCGAACAAAAGATTCAAGGACGGCTTCAGAATACTTATCATCCATCGTAAAGCTGAGTTTATCCCAATCACAAGAACATCCTAATTTTTGTAATTGGTTAATAATAATGCCGCCATACTTTTCTTTCCATTCCCATGCATGTTCTAAAAATTCTTCTCGAGAAATATCTTTTTTATCAATTCCCTTTTCTTGAAGCATTTTTGCTACCTTTGATTCGGTAGCGATAGATGCATGATCAGTTCCAGGAACCCAACAAGCATTTTTGCCTTCCATTCTTGCTTTTCGTATTAAGATATCTTGAATTGTATTATTTAATACATGGCCCATCGTCAATTTACCAGTCACATTTGGTGGAGGAATGACAATAGTATAGTGATTATCAGAAGGTTGGCTGGAAAAATAGTCTTTTTCTAACCAATGCTTATACCATTTATCTTCTAATTCAGAAGGAAAATATTTTTTATCTAATAATTTCATTTCAAATAATCTTTTAATGTTTGAATTAAATTATTTGCTTCTTTTTCTGTTTTTGCTTCTGCAAAGATTCTAATTATTGGTTCAGTATTAGATTTTCTGATATGAATCCACTTTCTAGACCAAATAAATTTAATCCCGTCATCTTTATTAATTTCGTCACAATCAAATATAGTAGCAAGGTTATCAAAATCAACATCTTTTGAATCATTTAAGGTAATCTTATCTTTAACAAATACATATTTAGGAATTTCAGCAATAATTTCATTAATAGATTGATTGGTTGCAGATAATAGAGTCAATACTATTGCCGCAGCAACCAAAGAATCTCTTCCAAGGTGCACTTCTTTCAGAATTACACCACCGTTGCCTTCTCCCCCAATCGAAATGTTTAATTCTTTCATTTTTTCAACAACATGGGCTTCACCAATTTTGGTTCTAATTGAACCCGATGAAATATCATCAATCATTTTTGATGTAGATAAATTTGTTACTATCATACTCTTTTGATAATTAATAAAATTTTTAAATGCTAAAACTAAAGTATACTCTTCTCCAATAGCTTTCCCTTCATTAGAAACTATAGATAACCTATCTCCATCTGGATCAGTAGCAAATCCAATATCTGCTCCAACTTCTAAAACCTTTTTCTCTAAATCTTTCAAATTAGGGGCAAGCGGTTCAGGAATACGGGTAAAATTGCCATTTCCATTACAATTCATTGTTGTTACATGACACTCTAGTGCTTCACACAATTGTGGCAAAATAGTGGACCCTCCTCCATTAACTGCATCTATAACGACTTTAAATTTTTTAGAACGAATAGTATCAGGTTGAATACATTTAGCAGAAAATACTTTAGCAATATGCTCTTCATTTGCAGAGTTATATACTGATACTTTACCAGTTACTTCTGCTTCATTTAATGTATCTTGATTATCTACAGATGCAAATAACGTATTACACTGATCTGCTGATAAAAATGTCCCATCTTTTTGCAAAAATTTTAATCCATTGTATTCTGCTGGATTGTGGCTTGCTGTAATGACAATCCCCCCATCATATTGTTTTTTTTCTGTCATTAATTGCATAGTAGGAGTGGTAGCTAAATCACAATTATCAACATTGACTCCATATTTGGTTAAAGAATCAATCACCCATTGGGATATTTCTTTACCAGATTGTCTTCCATCCCTACCTATAACACAATGTGTAATTTTCTGAGTTAGTATAAATGAGGCAATATATTGATCAATTATTTCAGAATTAAAGTCATCTTCAACAACCCCTCTAAGACCAGATGCACTTCTTATAAGCATAATAGAAGATTAGAACATTTTTTGGAAAGTATAAAGAAGTGTTATGAGATTAATTATTGTATTTGGCGAGACGTGCAATACGTCTTAAAGTTTGCTTTTTAGCAATTCTTTTAGTAACGCTTGGTTTTTCATAAAAAGATTTTCTTTTTACGTCTTTAAGAACCCCAGAACGTTCCCATTTCTTCTTGAAACGTCTTAGAGCTTTCTCAAGCGATTCGTTATCTCTTACATTTATCTCAATCATAGTTTGGGAACTTAGCGATAAAAATGAGAAATGCCAATTATGATATAATATTGTTGGAAATTTCAATAAAATCTTCGATGCTAAGTTGTTCTGGTCTCTTGGTAAAATCTATAGCACAATTCTTTACATCAATCTCAAGAGATGATAGAGAATTCCTTAACATTTTTCTTCTTTGATTAAATGCCATTCTTACAATTTGATCAAATAACTTTAGATTAATGTCCTTATGATAAGAATTTTCCTTTTTCATAATTTCAATGAAGGCAGATTGTACTTTTGGTTTTGGTAAAAACACATTTGGAGAAATCAAAAAACAAATTCTAATATCAAAATATAAATTGGTCATTACAGTAAGCCTGCTATAATCTTTTGTACCAATTGTAGCAGTTAATCGTTGTGCGAGTTCTTTTTGAACCATGAGATAAGCTCGATTCCAACTAGTTAGATGCTTAATAAGCCAAAAAACAATAGGTGAAGTAATATTATAAGGAATATTGCCTACCACGACAGGATTTTTAATATCAAGAGTAGGTAGGTCAACTTTTAAAATATCTTGATTGATAATCTCAGCTTGTGAAAGTTTGTCATGTTCTTTTAATATTGTAATTAAATCACGATCAATCTCTACCATATGCAATTCATTGCAAATACCTACTAATTTTTCGCTTAACGCCCCTTGTCCGGGTCCTATTTCTAAAACATTTTCATTAGAATCAATTTTGACATTATTAATAATTTTCTCTAATAGATTATTATCAACTAAAAAATTTTGACCCCACTTCTTTTTAGCAAATACCATTGGTTAAGTGATATTAAAAAAGTTCATTGCATTGTTTGTGGTTTCTTGAGCAATTTTTTCAAGTGGTATATCCAGAAAATCTGATAAATATAACGCAATATCACGAACACGTTTTGGCTCATTTGGTTGTCCTCTAAAAGATTGTGGACTTAAAAAAGGACAATCTGTTTCTAGAACAAAATCTTTTAAATCAAGCTCTTGAATGGCAGAACGATTAATAGAATTCTTAAAAGTTACATTTCCAGAAAAAGATAATAATATATTTAAATCAATTAGTTGTCGTGCAAAATTAATATCGCTTGAGAAACAATGGGATAATGCTTTTTGAAATGAGTGTTGTTTTAAAATATCTAATATTTCATCATCTGCATCACGATTATGAAAAATAATGGGTAGTGAAATCGATTCTGCTAGTTCCATTTGTTCTATCATTACTCTTTTCTGTACATCTGCTGGAGAGAGGTTTCTATAGTGGTCGATACCAATTTCTCCAACGGCAACTACTTTCTTACTACTTAATGCAAGTTCTTCAAGATGTTTCAAATAATTTTGTTCTACGCTCTTTGAATCATGAGGATGAACACCAACAGCTGCATAAACACTATCATATTTATTGGCAATATCAACTGACTTTTTAGAGGTACTAACATCTGTACCAATACAAATAATCTTATTGACTTCATTTTTGTGTGCATCATCTAAAACATCATCTAATCTGTCATACATTGAATCATAATACAGATGTGCATGTGTATCTATGAGTGTCATTCGATGATTCTTGGAAAAATAGGATTGGATTCAGGAATTTTCTCTCCTGACTTAAGATTTCCCCAATCTAACGAGGAAGAAGTAGCTCCTAGTGCATTGAGTATTTCTTTACATTTCTCTGGCATTATAGGAGAAAGCATTACTGTAGCAATTCTTAGAGATTCAGCTGCATTATATAAAACATTTCCTGCTAATTTTTTATCTTCTTTAACAAGTTTCCAAGGTTGATTTTTTTCCATATAACCGTTAATTGATCGAACAAAATCCATAATATTTTGAATAAGACGATCCATTTGAAAATTATCAAGCTTATCTTTGATATTAATATTACTAATCTCATTCGATAGATCATTGTTACTATCCTTAGACAATGGAATTGTGCTATCAAAATTTCTATTAATCAATGTAGAAACACGACTTACTAAATTCCCTAAATCATTTGCTAAATCGCTATTATATCTCTTAATAAATGATTCCATTGAGAATGTTGCATCTGAACCCAATACCATTTCACTCATTAAATAATATCGAACTGCATCAACACCAAATTTGTCCACCAACGTCAAAGGGCTTACAACATTCCCCAATGATTTACTCATTTTTTTCTCATCGGTGAGCCACCATCCATGTGCAAAAATTGTTTTTGGTAATGGAATGTTCAACGACATTAACATTGTAGACCAATAAACAGAATGTGTAGTTAAGATATCTTTTCCAATTAAATGAACATCAGCAGGCCAAAATTGTTTAAAGTGATTATCGTCCTCAGAATATTTAGGTGCAGAGATATAATTAATCAATGCATCAAACCAAACATAGGTTACATAATCTTTATCAAATGGTATTTCTATACCCCACTCTAATCTACTTTTTGGTCTTGAAATGCATAAATCAGACAAATCTTGTTTTAAAAACCCTAATACTTCATTCTTTCTTGTAGTAGGTTGTATGAAATTTTCGTTTTTCTCAATTTTTTCAATTAAAGCATCTTGATATTTGCTCATTTTAAAAAAATAATTTCGTTCTTTAATTTTCTTAGCTTCTCTAAATAAACCGCTATCTAATTCTTTATCTGTAATAAACCTTTCTTCAGCAACTGAATACCAACCTTCATATTCATCTTGATAGATATCTCCATTTTCATGGACTTCATTCAGTACATTCTGAACAATTTTAACATGTCGATCTTCCGTAGTACGAATAAAATCAGAATATTGAATATTTAGCTTATCCCATAGCTCTAAAAAGGCTGGTGCCATCTTATCACAATGATCTTTTGCACTCATACCATTTTTTTCTGCAGCTTGTTGAACCTTTAAACCATGTTCATCTAACCCTGTTAAAAAAAAGCTTTCTTGTTCAACCAATCTTTGAAATCTTGCCAAAGTATCTGCTAAAATGGTTGTATAGGCATGCCCTATATGAGGTTTATCATTTACATAATAAATTGGAGTAGTTATGTAATAACTTTTCATGATTTAATTTAAATAGTTATGACTATTTATAACCATATTCATTAAAGATAATTTTGGCGAAGTATTTGATGCAATATTACCTAAAAAATATTCTATTTCTTTCGCAAGCATTATCAAATCACAATTATTATGATTAGTCATAAAATCTTTACTAGCATTAGAAAAATCATTCCATTCAAATTTGGGTTCAATAGATTTTTTAATCTGATCTGTATGTTCAAGCCATTTTTTAATCAGATGAAAGTTAAAGTAAAGTTTTTGTCGATTTGTATTGAAATCCAGTAACATTTCTTCACAAAACATTACAACAGCTTCTGAATTGTCATATTCAATACATTTGATATACTTTTCAATCATATCTATGACTGATTTTTTTGAGAAATTACTGAAAATATCAATGAGACCTAAATCATTATCAGATAAAAATGATAATATTTCAAATTCAAAATCACCTGTTCTTTTTAAATAATTTTTTAGATTTGTATTACTAATTTTTGGAACATTGATGAATTGACAACGAGATTGGATAGTCGAAGGTAAATTTTTGATAAAATCTGTTACCAATATAAAAGAAGTATTTTGAGGAGGTTCTTCTAATATTTTTAATAAAGCATTCGCCGATTCAGCTGAACCTTGTGACAAGTAGTGCGCATCAAAAATGATAATAACTTTTTTACTATCACTTTTAAAAAAAATATTTTGTTTTAAGTTTTTTAAAACAATTAATGGAATATTTTGGCTATTAGACAATTTAATTTTTTTGAGAGGAAACAATAATTTCTCTCTCCAATAATGACTCCATTCTTGATATTCTTTTTGATCAATTTTACTACTTTTAAAAAGATTGAGATAAAAATCACTACTGCCAGGAATAACCAAGAAAATATTTGGGTTATTAATAAATTCATCAGAATCAAAACCTGTCAGTAAGCTACAAAACTGTAAAGCAAGTGCTTCTTTTCCTGACCCTTTGGGACCACATAAGAGATAAGCATTACTTATTTTGTTGCTGTTAACAATCGTTTGAATTTTATCAGAAATTATAGGCTGTAAATTATCTATATCCATCTCTTAACCATTCTTTTGGATTCAACGTTTGATTGTTCCCCCAGATTTCGAAATGAACAACTTGACTTTCTTTAGAAATAAATCCAATCTTTTGTCCTTCTTTCACTAACATATTTTTGGTAACCAATAAATTATCTAAATGAGTAAATACTGTAAAATATCCATCATCATGATCTACAATAACTGTTGTTCCATAGCCTGCAATAAATGTAATAGTTGTCACAAGACCATCAAATATTGATCTAACAGATGCAGTTGGATTTGCTGCAATATCAACTCCTGGATTATGAAGAGTTGTATTTAATTTTGAATTCCATTGTGGTCCAAAACCTTTAACTATTTTACCATCCACAGGCCAAATCAATTTACCTTTAAATTCTTTAATATTTGATTTTATCTTTTTAAGCTGATCTAATTGTTCTATATCATATTGTTTTTTCTGTTCTAAAATTGTTTTTCTGAGCTGTTCTAACGCATTGATCTGAGTATTTTGTTTAGTAATTTCTGTTTGAATTGACTGTTTTTCTTTTTGCAATTTGATTAGAAGTTCTTCTTGATATTTTTTCTTTTTATCTAATGAATTCAGTTCATTTTCTTTTGATTTTTTATCACCATTAACGTTATTTAATAATTGTTTTATTTCAATTTTCTTTTTTTCATTGTAAAACTGAGTTGTCTTGAGTTTATCTAACATTTCCTGATTGATATTTGATAAAATATTATAATATTTAATACGATATACTGCTTGACTCAAACTATTAGCAGTAAATATAGAGCTATTCATCTTAGTATTTTTCTTCTTATAAATATTGATTGATCTTTCTTTATAATTATCCTTAATAGTCACGATCTCTTTGTTATTCTTATCAACAGCATTTTGAAGGTTAGTCAACTGCAAACTATAAAGATTAAGTTTTTTATCGTATGCAGTAATTAAGTTTCTTGAATCTTTTATGTTTTTTCTTGTGATTGATAATAGTTGGCCTGTTGTTTTTTCTTGGGATGTTACTTTTTGGATTTCTTCATTATTTTTTTTGATTGATGCCTGTAATAATTGAATTTGTTTTTCTGTATGTTCTATTTCTTCTTCAAAATTTCTTTCTTGTGCAAATAAGAATCCAATTGAAAAAAGGAAGAAAACTAATAGAATTAATTTGTGTTTATTCATTTAAAGAAAATTAAAGCCTAAATTATAAAAATGCTTAGAAACTTAATAACAATATTACTAGTAAGTATTATCTGTTCTCATTCAAAAATATATTCACAAGATCAAAAAATTTTATTAATTGGAAATTGTGAAACAAGTTCAGGTGAAATTATGCTAGAATATTTACAAAATAATACTCAAATCAATTTATCAGTAGAAACCAATATTGCAATCAGTGAAGATAATATTGCATCGTACCCTATCATATTTATCTGTAATAACCAATATTTACAGTTAAGTAATCAACAAATCAATAGCGTGAGAAAACACTTACAAAGAGGTGGGTTTCTCATTATTGATAATATTACTTCGGATTATACTTACTCACTTTTTCTTAGAAAATTGTTACCTGAATTTGAAACAAATAATATTCAACCAAATTTGGTTTTTAACAATTTGATTTTTGATTTAACATTTGATGAAACACCTTTTATTGCTGAAGGTATTTTCATAAATGATAAAATTGTTTTATTTGGGATAAAGAAATTTAGTCTTTTAAATGCATGGTTAGAAAAGGATGAGAAATTTCTACAGTTAGGTGCTAATATTATTTTTTATTATTTAACTAGATAATTATATTCTTTCTTTCTCAGCTAAATATACCCTTTTTCTTAATTCACTTGTAGAAAATCCATGGTCTCTTGAGTTGAAAACACACTTAATAGGTAAATCATGTCCTGTAAATTCTGTCCCTTCATGATCTGCACCAAGAATTCTTACATCTGGTTTTATCTCTTTTAATAAATCTACTACATCACTTTCTCTGTCATATAATCTTATTTCATCAACATATTTTAAAGATTCTACAACACCAGCTCTCTCCTCATGAGATTGAATTGGTTTATTTTTTTCAGAACGATCAAGAGATGGGTCAGATTGAACTCCAACAATAAGATAATCACAGTGTTCCTTACACTCTTTAAACATCAAAATATGTCCATAATGGCATAAATCAAATGATCCAAAAGTAATACCCACAATTTTATTATTCTTCATCTTTAACCTTTTCCCAATAAGTATCCAATTCTGATAGGGATAATTTATCAATTTCTTTTTTATCTTTTGTTATGAATTTTTCCATTGTTGTAAATCGTTTATAAAATTTTTTATTTGCCTTCTGCATCGCAACCTCTGCTGATACATTAAGAAATCTAGATAAATTCACAACTCCAATTAAAATATCACCAAGTTCTTCTTCAATATTTTTTTGGTTATTATCTTTTATTCCTAATTTTAATTCTTCTAGTTCTTCATAAATTTTATTAATTACATCTTGATAATTCTCCCATTCAAAACCAACAGAAGCTGCTTTATCTTGTAATCGTTCAGAGGCCATTAAGGATGGTAAGCTTTTAGGAATTCCATCAAGAATCGAATTTCTATTTTTTTCATTTTTCTTATTTAATTCCCAATTTTTCTTAATAGACTTAACATCTTTACTGAGTAAATCTTTATCAAAAACATGTGGGTGACGCTTGATTAATTTTTTATTGATTGAAACAATAACATTATTAATAGAAAATTCATCTTTTTCTTCCGCTAACACTGCTTGAAAGACAACATGAAGTAATAAGTCACCAAGTTCTTCTTTTAAGCTTGATGAACTATTATCCATAATTGATTCAGCCACTTCATATGCTTCTTCTAAGAGATATGGAATTAACGTTTCAGAAGTTTGTTGTTTATCCCACTCACACCCATCAGGAGATCGTAATTTTTTTACAATTGTAACTAATTCACCTAATTTTTTATCTATTTCGGTCATAAGATATCAATATTAGCAAACTCAGAAACAAGTTTTTCTTGTTGTTTAAACATTATTTTCTTTGATTTTTTATCGCTATCATTATAACCAAATAAATGTAGTAAGGCATGTATAATTAATCTGATTATTTCATTATTCAGTGTAACACTATTCTGTCTACTATTCTCTTTGGCTCTATCAACACTAATATATATCTCTGCTTCTAATTCTGCATCGTTCTTAAAAGGAAAAGCTAAAACATCTGTTAAAACATCTTCATTAAAATATTTTATTTTTAATTTGTTCAATTTTATATCGTCACAGAAAATAAATGTGAGGGTTACATGTTCATAATTTTGAGTAGTTAAAATTTCTGAACATAAATGTTCAATAGATTTCGATTGATATGAAAAATCTTGATGTAAATTATTAATCTTAAGACTTATCATCTTCTTTTTTAGGAGGATACTCCGGTCGAGAATGATATAATCCCGATAATACAGGTATTAATCCATCTTTGCCATCAACAGTGCCCTTAATCTTTCTTAAATCATCTAATGTTAATGGACAATTATCCAATTGACCATCCTGTAATAAATTTTTGATGGATTGATCAATCATTGTATCAAATTTTTCAACCGTTGGAGTAGTAATTGAATTTGCTTGTGCTTCGATTGCTTCAGCAATCATTACAATGGCCGTTTCTTTTGTGGTAGGTTTTGGTCCAGAATATCTGAATCTAGATTCATCCACATCATTATGATCTGAAGCTTGGTTTAATGCTTTTTGATAAAAATATTCTATTCGTTTTGTACCATGATGTGTTGCAATAAAATCTTTTACAATCGCAGGTAATCCATACTCGTCTGCAAGAATTAAACCATCACTAACATGCTGTTTCAGTATTTTTGCACTCATATTAGGAGTAATAGAATCATGTTTGTTTTCCCCTTGTTGATTTTCAGCATAATAGTCTGGTTTCTTTAATTTACCAATATCATGATAATATGCTCCGACACGACATAATAAAGCTCGAGCTCCCACTGCATTGGCTGATGATTCAGACAATGTGCCAACCTTGATACTATGTGTATGTGTTCCTGGTGCTTCTTCAATCAATTTTTTCTGCAATGGTTGATCATAATCAAGCAATTCAATTAAACTATAATCAGTTGTAATCCCAAATGTAGATTCAAATAAAGGGACAAGACCAAACGATAAAATTGGAGAAAGAAAACTCGTTAATGCAAAAAATCCAATTTCAGAATAATTATAATCAAGAAAATCAATTCCCTTAAATAGCATCAGAGAAAAGAATACAAACAAAGTAGAAAATACCAATAAAAACATGGTGGTAATAATTTGTCGACGTTTTCTTAGCCTTCTTACACTATAGATAGCTATAAAAACAATAAAAAATTGCATTATAGTAAAATCAAGATTATTTCCGATCAACAGAGAGACTAATAAAATTAAAATGATGGAAACCAACATTGATACTGATGCATCTAGCAATACTGTTAGGAGCATTGATGCAATTACAATTGGTATAAAATAAGCACTTGCTTGATAATTCATTACCGTCCAACCAGCTAACATAATCACATACATTATAATACTGATTAAAAATAACATTTTATGCTCTTGGAAATACGATCTACGATAGATATACAAAAAAGAAAAAAGTAAGAACAATAGTATTGAAACAATAAAATATGCCCCTAGATATTCTCTTAATTTATCGGTTACTTTTTCATATCCTAATTGGCGATCATATTCAAACTGCAAAGATTTTAATTTTAAGAGCACTGAGTCTGTAATACGATTGTTAGCATCAACAATTAATTCATTCGCAAGAATTGTCCCCTGAAATCGAGATACTCTATCTAACTTATCTTTCTGATTTTTTTCAGTTAATTCTTTATCAAAAACAATATTAGGTTTCATAAATTCATTAATCAATTCATATCCAAGCGACGATTCAATACTCGTTTCATCTTGGTAGATTAAATTAATTTCTTCTTTATTTTTCTTCCAAGCTATTTCAATATCATTATAATTTTTTACTGGACCTATTACCAGTTCTCCTCCTTGAATAATACTAATGTCATCACTAATAATATTAGATAGGGGTTCATCGAGTAACCCTTCAGCCCAACGATTCAAACAAATTTGTTTTATATTAGTCTTAAAAGAATCGAGATTTGTTGGTTCATCAATCAACTCTTCAGATATCCCTAATAGTTGATTCCATTGCCCTTGATCGACTTGATATGAATAACGGTTTAAAAATTCATTATATAAAGCAGAATAGGTGGTGCTATCTGCAATAAAGTTATTTTGAAATGTTTCAAATTCGGGTTCATAACGATACTTATATAAAGAATCTTGGGATGTAACATACTGGTAATACGAAGTTTGAACATCGTTTAAATAAATAAAAAATGTATCAAGTGTAGCCAGTTGGTTATCAACAGTTTCTTGATCTCGTTTAAAACTATATGAAACTGATTTTTTTGCCTCTTCTAAATCACTATTCAGTTTTTGTTCTGTCTTTAAAATCCCAAAGTCAAACGGAGCAATAATAGGTTCACGGGCAATATCATCCAATTGATAGGAATATCTAATTGAAAATCCTGTTGGAAATATTACAGAAATCAATACTGATAGTACGAAGAATATCAAAACTGGGAATTGATTCTCCTGAAAGAATTTTTTTAATTGATCAAACTGTGTCATATAATTACCAACGGATGGCCGCTGATGCCCATGTATAACCAGCACCAAATGCAGTTAAGATAATAATATCTCCTTTGGTAAATTTGCCTTCTTCTAATGCTTCACACATTGCTATTGGGATTGTAGCTGCTGTGGTATTACCATACTTGTGAATATTAACATACATCTTATCCATAGACATACCCATGCGTTTAGCAGATGTTTGTAAGATACGATAATTTGCTTGGTGGGCAATTACCAAACTAACATCCTCTAACGATAAATTATTATGTTCCAGTGCAAAATTGATTGCTTCTGGCATACGTACTACAGCATTTTTAAAAACTTCTCTTCCATTTTGAACAGGAAGATGATGTCCTTGTGCTATGACTTCTGCATCAATACGGTTCGGATAAAACATAGAGCCTGGTGCCTTTGCATGCAACATTTCTACCCCTTTACCATTTGCATAAGTATGTGTAGATAAAATACAGCTTTCATCATCTGTTGGTTGCAATACAACTGCGCCTGCGCCATCACCAAATAAAACCCCAGTTGCTCTCCCTGCTGGAGTCTTATCAAGTAGACATGACATCACATCCGATCCCACCAATAAAATGTTCTTATATTTTCCAGTCTGGATAAATTGACTGCCAATTTCTAATAGGTATATAAATGCAGAACATGCTGCACTAATATCAAAAGCACTAATATTGGTTGTAACACCTAGTTTTTGTTGAATAATTGGTGCCATGCCTGGGAAATTATAATCAGAGCTTACTGTCCCAACAATAATAGCATCCAAATCGTCTGGTTTGATTCCCGCATTTTCAATCGCTTCTTTACACGCTGGAAGTGCCATATCAGAATTAGGCATCCCATCCTCGACCCATCGTCTTTCTTTAATACCACTTCTAGTTTGAATCCACTCATCAGTAGTATCCATCATGTCTTCAAGATCATGATTCGTCACTACCCTATCTGGAACATTATATGCTATTCCTGCTATTTTTGCTTTATTCATATATAATAATACTTGTGAGCTGATCTGTAAGCCGGGTTTTGTACATCGTGATGATGCGATGATCATTCCTCTCGATCCTATATCGCTATAGAACTCTAGCAATCTACCCGTTCTTCAAATGATGCGAGTCACATCTCAGAACTACTTGATCTTGCACCTAGTGGGGTTTACAAGCTAACAATGTTACCACTGTTACTGGGGGTCTCTTACACCTCCGTTTCACCCTTACCAAAATGGCGGTCTATTCTCTGCTGCACTATCCATATCCTCACGGATCCCACCTGTTAGGTGGCACTATACTCTTTGGTGCCCGGACTTTCCTCTCAAATAACTTTGAGCAATCACCCAATCAGCTCATTTTGTGATAATAAGAGATACCAAACTAATTAAAAAGTAAAAAATTAATTTTCAGATTCAAGCTTATACAGGAAGCGCCCACAATTACCGCAGAAAACCACCTGTTTTGCTAAGGTTTCATTGACAAGCTGTGCGGGAACAAATGCCCCACATGCTTCACAATTATTATCGAGCACTGCAGCAACTGCGACCCCATTTCTTGCTTCAT
>CAJWPX010000003.1 GCA_913045065.1 uncultured Fidelibacterota bacterium
TATATCTAATCCCTTTTCCTTTATAAGGTTCAGGCTTTCTTAATGATCTTATTTTCGCAGATACTTGACCAACTAATTGCTTGTCAATTCCTTTAATCTCAAGTTTAGTCTTTTGTGCATCTGCCTCAATACCGTCAGGAAGTTCTAATACTATATCATGTGAAAAACCCAACTGGAATACAAGTCGATTACCTTGACTTTTTACATTATAACCAACACCTAAAATCTCTAAATGCTTTGAAAAACCACTATTAACGCCCTCAATTGCATTAGAAATTAATTGTCTTACTGTACCATGCATAGCTCTTGAGTGTCTATCATTATTTTTTATAGATACTCCAATTGAATCTTTATCAACTCTTAAATCAATCTCTTCAAAAAGATCCACTGATAACTGTCCTTTAGGACCATTAATTAATAAACTAGAGTTATCTTGTTCTATTTTTACGCCTTCTGGCACTATAATCGGATTTTTACCTATTCTTGACATTCTACCAAACGTTGCAAAGCAACTCTCCTCCAACTTTTAATTCTCTTGCCACCTTATTACTTACTACTCCCCTTGAAGATGAAATAACACTAATACCTAATCCATTCAAGACTCTAGGGATATCACCAACCGATACATATACTCTTTTTCCAGGTTTACTAATCTTCTCAATAGTAGTAATAGCTGGTACATTGTTATCATATCTTAAAAAGATTCTGATATCTTCTTTTTTTAATTCTTTATTTACAAATACAAAATTATCAATGTATCCCTCTTCTTTCAAAACAAGAGAAATTCTTTTTTTCAGTTCAGAGGATGGAATATCTATCCATCTCTTCTTAGAAGAGTAACCATTTCTTATTCTTGTACAATAATCTGCTATTGGATCTGTCATTGACATAAATATACTCCTTACCAGCTTGCCTTTGTTACACCCGGAAGCTCTCCTTTGAGTGCTAATTCTCTAAAAGTTATTCTTGATAAACCAAATTTTCTCATGTATCCCTTCGGACGTCCAGATACTAAACATCTGTTAGTTAGCCTAACATGACTAGAACTTCTTGGAAGTTTTTGTAATTTTTTGATTGCATTTAATTTATCTTCTTCAGAAGTATTCGGGTGTTTAATTAAATCCCTTAATTCTTTTCTTAAAAGATAGTGTCTCTTAACTTTTTTTGCTAAATGCTTTTCTCTTGCAATTTTAGACTTCTTCGCCATTTTTTTCCTCGTTTAAGTTATCTTCTTGTATTGGAACTTCTTCTACTGGAACTTCTTCTGTCTGAGCACCTTTTTCTTTAATAGGAAGTCCCATTGCTTTCAACATTTCATACGAAATCTCATCATTCCCTGCTGAAGTCGTAATAATCACGTCCATACCTCTAATAGTATCAACTTTATCATAATCAATCTCAGGGAATACAACCTGTTCTTTAATTCCAAAACTATAGTTTCCTTGACCATCAAATGATTTGCTAGATAAACCTCTAAAATCTCTCGTTCTTGGAAGAGCTACGGCACATAATCTTTCCAAAAATTCATACATATAATTTTTTCTTAATGTCACTTTACAACCAACAGGAAATCCCTTTCTTATTTTAAAATTTGAAACATCTTTTTTTGCTTTAGTTACAATAGGTTTCTGTCCTGTAATTAGCATTAACTCATCCAAAGCTGCTTGTAGTGCTTTAGAATCATTCTTGGCATTACCTAAACCAATATTCAAAGTTATTTTTTCAATTTTTGGAGCTTCCATCATACTTTTTAAATCAAACTTCTTAATAAGATGTGGTCTTACCTCATTAAGATATTTTTGTTTGTAAGTAGGGGTATAAGTTGCTTCTGCCATGTTAACTAAGCTCCTTACCACTTCTCTTAGAAACTCGTACTTTTGATTTATCCTTCAATAGTTTAAAACCAATTCTCGAGGTTTCATTATTATCTAGAATCATAACATTTGATATATGTATAGATCTTTCCCTCTCGGTAAATCCACCCTTGGGATTTTCTTGAGAAGGTCTCAATGTCCTTTTGGTTAATGCAACTCCTTCAACGATAACTCTTTTAGTCGTTGGAAATACTTTTAATATTTTTCCTGACAAACCTTTAAAGTTCCCAGAAATTACTTTTACCATCATATCTTTTTTAATCTTCATTATAAAACCTCTGGAGCCATTGATATAATTTTCATATATCCATTATCTCTTAATTCTCTAGCAACTGGTCCAAATATTCTCGTTCCCCTTGGCTCGTTTTGACTATCTAATAAAACAGCAGCATTATCATCAAATCTTATATATGAACCATCTTTTCTTCGTAACTCTTTTGCAACTCTAACTATAACAGCACGAGAAACATCTCCTTTTTTGACCATTCCTCCTGGAATAGATGTCTTTACGGATACAACAACAACATCGCCTATACTAGCATATCTTCTCTTAGAGCCACCCAGTACTTTAAAACACTGGACAACTTTTGCACCAGAATTGTCAGCTACTTTTAACTTTGTTTCTTGTTGAATCATATTATTTCTCGTTTTTCTCCGTTAATCTTGAAACACGCCATCTTTTAGTTTTGCTCAACGGTTTAGAGGAAATAATCTCAACTAAATCTCCATTCTTATAAGAATTATCTTCATCGTGGGCATAATATTTTTTTGATCGTCTTATATATTTTTTATAAAGCTTATGCTTCACTAATCTTTCTACACTAACAACTAGAGTTTTATCCATAGAATCAGATACAACTTTACCAATTAATCTTTGACGATTTCTATCCATTAGAATTATCCTTATTCAATATTTTCTCTCTTAATACTGTCTTAATCTTTGCATTCTCTCTACGTAAATCTGACAACAATCTATGGTCTTCTAACTGTTGAATAGATTTTTGAAAACGGTATTTTTGTAAGTTTTCTTTGTTATCGTTTAAACGTGAAAGCAAATCGTTATCAGATAACTGTCTTAAATCATTTACTTTCATCTAAACCTCTTCTTGCGACTAATTTTGTTTTAATAGGTAGTTTACTTCCTGCATTTTTAAACGCTTTATGTGCAACGTCCCTTGGTATTCCTTCTACTTCAAATAATATTCTTCCTGGTTTCACATTGCTTACCCAATATTCCGGAGATCCTTTTCCTTTACCCATTCTTGTTTCTAATGGTTTTGCTGTAATTGGCTTATCAGGAAATATTCTAATCCACATTTTTCCAACTTTTCTAACAAACCTAGAAATTGTAACCCTTGAAGCCTCAATTTGCCTAGCAGTAATCCAACCAGGTTCCATTGCTTTTAATCCATAACTACCAAAATTAACTTCGGTACCACTTTTAGCCATGCCTCTTCTGTGTCCTCTATGAACTCTTCTAAATTTTACTTTTGTAGGTTCTAACATTATTTACTCTTCGCTTTATTAAATCCATTACAAATCCAAACTTTAATACCAATAATTCCATAAGTAGTCTGTGCTTCAACAAGAGCATAATCGATATTTGCTCTAAGTGTATGAAGTGGTACTCTTCCATCCATAAATCTTTCAGATCTTGCAATTTCAACCCCACCTAATCTACCTGCAACATTGATTCTTATACCTTCAGCACCCATTCTCATAGTAGATTGCATTGTTTTATTAATAACTCTTCTATATGCCATTTTCTTAATTAATTGATTTGCAATATTCTGACCTACAAGCTCTGCATTAAGCTCAGGTCTTTTAACTTCATTAATATTTAATTGGATATCATTTGTATTACAAAGTTTTGACACTTCTTTTTTCAATCTTTGAACTTCTTCTCCTCCTTTACCAATAACAATACCTGGTCTAGCGGTATGAAGCGTAATAGTAATTGATTGCGAAGTTCTTTCAATATTAATAGATGAAACCGATGCATCTTGAAGTCTCTTTTTAAGATATTTTCTCAATTGAATATCTTGGGCTAAATCAACAGCATACTGATTCTTTTTAGAAAACCAATTAGATTCCCAATCTTTATTTACATCTAACCTATATCCCTTTGGATGTGTTTTTTGTCCCATTAAATTATCCTATAATTATTTTTAAATGACTAGTTCTTTTCTTAATTTTATTTGCACGACCTTGTGCACGTGCTCTAAACCTTTTTAAAGGCGGACCTTCATCAACAGTAATTGTTTTTATTATAACACTATTCATATCTCTATCAAATTTCTCATTGTTACCAGCATTAGCAATAGCAGATGATAACGTTTTTCCAATAATTTCTGCTCCTTTTTCATCCATATGTCTCAATGAAGAAAGTGCTTTATTCACATTTAAACCTCTCACACAATCAGCAACTTTTCTAAGTTTTTTTGGTGACTGTTTTATATTGTTAGATTTTGAAATAATTTCCATAATTTTCTATTACTTTCTGTCTCCAGAGTGCATTCTAAATATTCTTGTTGGAGAAAACTCACCAAGTTTATGTCCAACCATATTCTCAGTTATAAAAACAGGAATAAACTTATTCCCATTATGAATAGCAAAAGTATGTCCAACAAAATCTGGAGTTATTACTGAATTTCTAGCCCAGGTTTTAATAACACTTTTTTTCTTTGATTTCTCCATCTTTTCTATTTTCTTTAAAAGTTTAAAATCAATATGTGGTCCTTTCTTGATAGATCTAGACATTAATCATTTCTCCTTTTTACAATTAAAGAATTTGATTTCTTATTTTTCTTTCTAGTTTTATATCCTTTTGTAGGTTTCCCCCAAGGCGTAGTTGGGTGTCTTCCTCCAGAACTTTTACCTTCTCCTCCACCCATAGGGTGATCCACAGGATTCATTGCTACTCCTCTAACCTTAGGGCGCTTACCTAACCATCTAGATCTACCAGCCTTACCTGATCGAATTAATTCATGATGTTTATTGCCCACTATGCCAATTGTAGCCAAACAATCTTCGGAAACCATTCTTACTTCTCCAGATGGCATTTTTAATGTCGTAAGACCTTCATCATTTGCCATAATCTGAACATAGGAGCCTGCGCTTCTAGCTAACTGTGCTCCTTTACCAGGAACTAGCTCCACATTGTGTACAAATTGTCCAGATGGTATATTTTTCAACATCATAGCATTACCTGTCTTCAGAGAAGTTTTTTCACCAGAAACAACTATATCGCCAACTTTTAATCCATCTGGTTGAACAATATATCTCTTTTCACCATCTAAATAATAAAGTAATGCAATAAACGCACTACGATTTGGATCATATTCAATTGTTGCTACTTTAGCTTCAATATCAAATTTATTTCTCTTGAAATCTATAATCCGATAACTGCGTTTATGCCCTCCACCTCTTCTTCTAGATGTAATTCTACCCTTATTATTTCTTCCACCTGTTTTATTGAGTTTTCTTACCAAAGATTTCTCAGGCTTACTGGTAGTAATCTCAGTAAAATCGGGTCTAGAAGCAAATCTAGAAGCGGGTGTAACTGGTTTTAGTTGTTTTATTGCCATAATTATAATTTTTTATATACTAAATAAATCTATGTTATAACCTTCCATCAATGTTACTAAAGCTCTTTTCTTTAACTTTGTATATCCACTTGTTCTAATTGTTCTTCCACCGCTCTTTACTGTCATTTGTTTTTCTTTACCTTTTTTATTAATAATAGCTACTTTTAAAACTTTAACTTTAAATTTTTTCTCAACAGCTTTTTTTATCTCTATTTTATTTGCACTTAAAGGTACTTCGAACGCATATTTATTACCTTGATCCTGTAAAAGAGTCATTTTCTCGGTCACAATTGGACGTATTAGTATCTGAGAAAGATCATTCATTTTATTCATCTCCTCCAAACCTAGATGAAATAACTTCAAGCCCACTTGAATCAATTAAAACAATATCGGAATCGAATAAATCTACGATTGAACAAGAAGATGCCTTGACTACATTTATATATTTAACATTACGTGATGCTAAGAGCAGGTTATTATCTACTTCAGATGTAACAATTGTTAATTTTCTATTAAATAAATCGTTATCATGTAAAAATTGAACTAATTCCTTAGTTTTATTTGTTTTAAGATTAATTGAATCAGTTATCTTTAAAGATTTATTCTTTGTCTTGTCAGAAAGAATACATTTAAAAGCCAATTTCTTTGTTTTAGCATTAACTTTCTTGAAATAATACTTTGGACTAGGTCCAAAAATAACACCTCCACCTCTCATTAAAGGAGATCTTATCGTTCCAGCTCTAGCATTTCCAGTGCCTTTTTGTTTAAATGGTTTCTTACCTCCACCAGATACTAAGGATCGATTCTTAGTAGAACTTGTACCTTGCCTTGCATTATTTAACTCAGCCACAACGCATTGGTACACTACTTGATTATTCATCGGAACTTTAAATACTGAGTCGCTCACAGTATAATCTTTTTTATTATTTATTGATTTTATCTTCATTTCTTCAAAATAAATACTATAGCATTATTTGCACCTGCAACAGCTCCTTTAACATATAGTAAGTTTCTTTCCTTATCGATATTAACAATTTCAAGATTTTCTGCAGTAGTATAAGCATTCCCTAATCTACCAGGCATCTTTAATCCTTTAAATACTCTAGAAGGCCAAGATGCTTGTCCAATTGATCCTCCAGCTCTTTCAGTATGTTTTGTACCATGGGTAGCAGGTTGCGTGCTAAACCCATGTCTTTTAATAACTCCAGCAAAACCTTTACCTTTTGATTTTGACCTTACATTTACCATCTCTCCAATATTAAAAATTGAAGAATCAAATTTTTGACCTAATTCGTAATCAAATCCATCTACAGATTGAAACTCTGCTAACACTTTCGCAGAATCTATCTTTGCCTTCTTCAAATGTCCTTTAAGAGGTTTATTTGTATTTCGTTTTGATTTCTCTCCAAAAGCAAGCTGTACAGAACTATAACCATCAGAGTCTATAGTTTTGACCTGTGAGACTGTACATGGACCAGCTTGAATCAAAGTAACTGGAACAACATGACCATTTTCATTGAATATTTGGGACATTTTTAATTTTTTACCAATTAAACCGTACATATTAACCTCTAATCTCTATATCTACGCCAGCTGGCAAATCTAATTTCATTAAAGATTCAACAGTTTTTGGTGTTGAATTCACAATATCTACTATTCTCTTGTGAATTTTTGTTTGAAATTGTTCACGAGATTTTTTATTAATAAAAGGTGATCTTAAAACTGTATAAATAGTTCTCTTTGTTGGCAATGGAATTGGGCCAGATATAATTGCTCCAGTAGATTTAGCTGTTCTTATAATTTTCTCTGCAGATTTATCCAGAAGTTTATGGTCATAAGCCCTTAGTGAAATTCTTATTAGATCTTTACTCATTATTCCTCAACTCCATTTTTAACTCGTGTTTTCATTAATTTTTCTTCCACTTGAACTGGAACTTTAGCATAGTGAGAAAAATCCATATAGAAATTTGCTCTACCTTGAGATAAAGATCTTAAGTCAGTTGCATACCCAAACATTTCACTAAGCGGCACAACCGCTTTAATATGTTGATTTGAACCTTGTTGACCAATTGTATCTACTTTACCTCTTCTTGAATTAATATCTCCTATAACATCACCCATATAATTATCTGGAGTTGTTGCTTCAACTTTCATAATTGGTTCCATTAATACAGGGTTAGCTTGTTTACAAGCATTAATGATTGCTCTAGAACCAGCCACTTTAAATGCAATTTCTGATGAATCAACATCGTGATATGATCCAAACACGAGCTCAACTTCTATATCTGGGATAGGATATCCATATAAGACACCATTCTGCAACGCTTCTTGAATACCTTTATTAACAGCAGGTATATACTCTCTAGGGATAACGCCCCCAACAATTTTATTTACAAATGTATATCCGCTTCCTTGTTCTGTAGGCTTTACATTTATTACAACATGACCATACTGTCCACGACCACCAGATTGGCGGATAAATTTTTCATCAATTTTTTCAACAGATTTTTGTATTGCTTCTCTGAACGAAACTTGAGGCTTCCCAATATTTGCATTAACATTAAATTCTCTTTTAAGTCTATCAATAATAATCTCTAAGTGAACTTCGCCCATTCCTGAAATCAAAGTTTGTGCTGTCTCTTTATCAACCTCTACTTTAAAAGTAGGGTCTTCTTCACTTAACTTACTCATTCCTTTAGCTAATTGATCTTGATCTCCCTTAGAAACAGGTTCAATCGAAACTGAAACAACAGGTTCTGGAAATTCCATTGACTCTAAAACAATATCACCTTTTTCTGATAATGTGTGTCCAGTATTAGTGTTTTTTAAACCAATAACTGCAACTATTTCTCCAGCTTTAACCTCTTGGAGCTCTTCTCTTTTATTAGCATGCATCTGCAAGATTCTTGAAATACGTTCTTTTTTACCTGTATTAGAATTAATACAAAAAGAACCCTTTTTTAAAGACCCAGAATAAACTCTCAAATAAGTTAGTCTTCCAACAAAAGGATCTGTAGCAATTTTGAATGCAAGGGCTGTAAAGGGTGCATCATCAGAATTTTTAATATTTATTTTTTCTTCAGGATTATCAACTAAAGAAGCTTCTGTGCTCTCAATATCAAAAGGAGAAGGTAAAAAAGCAACAACAGCATCTAAAACTCTCTGCACACCTTTGTTTTTAAAAGCCGATCCACATAAAGTTGGGACAAAAGCATTTTCTAAACAACCTTGTTTTAATGCGCTTACGATCTCTTCAGATGAAATTTTTTCTTCATTAACATATTTTTCCATTAATGTATCATCATATGTAGAAACTTCTTCTACAAGGAAATTTCTCCATTTGTCTGCTTCAGAGACTGAATCTGCTGGAATATCAATATATTCAAAGTCAGCTCCTTGAGTACTTTCGTTATATTGAATAGCTTTCATTCTTACTAAATCAATAACTCCATGAAAATCTTCACCTGAACCAATTGGTAATACAAGAGGTAGAGGTTTAGCATTTAATCTATCTTTCATACTTTGTATTGCAGCATGAAAATCGGCACCAACTCTATCCATTTTATTTATAAAAGCAATTCTTGGTACATTATATTTCGTTGCTTGTCTCCAAACTGTTTCACTCTGAGGTTCAACTCCAGCAACTCCACAAAAAACAGCAACTGCACCATCAAGAACACGTAATGATCTTTCTACTTCCATAGTAAAATCTACGTGTCCAGGGGTATCAATTAGATTAATACGATTCTCATTCCAATAGAAAGTTGTCGCAGCTGAAGTAATTGTAATACCTCTTTCTTGTTCTTGAGCCATCCAATCCATAGTCGCTGCACCATCGTGAACTTCACCAATTCTATGGGTTTTACCAGCATAGTATAACATTCTTTCTGTTAATGTTGTTTTTCCAGCATCTACATGGGCCATAATCCCAATATTTCTTACAATTTTTAAACCAGCAGACATTACCTTCCCCTACCAAAATGAGCAAACGCTTTGTTTGCCTCAGCCATACGATGAGTATCTTCTTTCTTTTTTATTGCATTCCCTTCATTGTTTGATGCTGCAATAAGTTCACTAGCCAAACGACTTGACATAGGGCTACCAGACTTATTTTTTGCACTATCAATAATCCAATGTGATGAAAGGTAAAACTGTCTATTAGATGGAACTTCAATTGGAACTTGATAAGTTGCTCCGCCAATTCTTCTTGACTTTACTTCTACATGTGGCGCAGCATTATTTAAAGCTTTTTTAAAAATGTCTACCGGATCTTTTTTTGTCTTATCTTTAATAATATCCAATGAATCATAGAATATCTTCTCAGCAATTCCTTTTTTACCTTGGGTTAATAAGTAATTGATAAACTTAGATACTTCTAAATCATTAAATTTAGGATCAGGGTTGATAGATCTTTTTTCTGGTCTTCTTCTTCTCATATTTATTTTTTAGGTTTTTTCGCACCATAGCGCGATCTACTAGTCGTTCTATCATCTACACCAGCAGTATCTAGAGTACCACGTACTATATGATAACGTACTCCAGGAAGATCTTTTACTCTGCCACCTTCAATTAACACTATTGAGTGTTCTTGTAGATTATGACCTTCTCCTGGTATATATGCAGTAGCTTCAATACCATTAGTTAATCTCACTCTTGCAACTTTTCTTAGAGCAGAATTGGGTTTTTTGGGCGTAGTTGTATAAACACGAGTACATACACCTCTTTTCTGAGGGTTATTCTCGAGAGCTCTGCTAGCCGTTTTTTTAACAGCTCTTTTTCTACCCTTTCTTATTAGCTGGTTTACTGTTGGCATAATTTTTTTCCTTCAATAAATATAAAAACGTCGGAATATATCGTTATAACGAGCAAGAATCAAACTTTTTCTTGAACGCGTAGGAGAAAGATGTTGTAATTGCAAAAATTAACTAAATATAATTATAGAATAATATTCTAATTATCATCTTCAATTTGGACATTTTGTAGATCAGGAAAACCAGTTCCTGCTGGGATTAATCGCCCTAATGCAACATTTTCTTTAAGACCAAGTAGAAAATCTGTCTTAGACGCAGTAGCTGCATCAGTTAAAACACGAGTTGTCTCTTGAAAGGAAGCTGCAGAGATAAAACTTGTTGTATTTAGTGAAGATTGTGTAATTCCCATAAGAATTGGTCCAAACGTTGCTGGCTTAGCTTTATGGAATTTAACCAAATTGTCACCTTTATCTTTGAGTTCTTTATTTAACTCTTTTGCTTCATTTGCAGAGATAATTAGACCAATCTCTAAATTTGAACCTCCAGATTCATCAATAACTACCATACCTTTCATGCTATCATTTGCATCAAATAATACAGATTTGTCTAACCTTTCTCCAGGAAGAAAGTTTGTATCTCCTTTATCGCTGATTATAACTTTTTTCATCATTTGGTTAACAATAATCTCTATATGTTTATCATTTATGCCAACACCCTGCAACCTATATACTTCTTGAATTTCATTAACCAAATATTCTCTTACTGCATTCGGACCTAAAATGCTTAGAATGTCAGCTGGAGAGATTGCTCCTTCACATAAAGGTGTACCTGCATTAATAAAATCACCTTCATGTACAATAACATGTTTTCCGTAAGGAATCTTATATACAACTTCCTTTCCAGTGGATGGTATAATAGAGATTTTTCTTATTCCTCTTTTCATTTCTCCAAATTGAACAGTACCATTAACTTCTGTTACAACAGCTGGATTTGCAGGTTTTCTAGCTTCAAATAATTCCGCTACCCTAGGTAAACCACCAGTAATATCTCTTGTTTTACCAATATCCTTCTGAATTTTAACTAAAGTCTGTCCTTTGGAAACTTTTTGACCATCATTCACAATCAAAGTTGCTTTAACAGGTAAGATAGTTCCCCCTGATAATAAATCTCCTTGTTTTTTAGATTTGCTATAAATCTCAATTTGAGGACTTAATCTTCTGTTTTTAGACTCAGTAACAACTTTTTGTTTCTTTCCACCTTCAACAGCTTCTTCATGATATGTGTCCCCTTCTATAAAATCTTTCATGCTAATATAACCAGATTGTCTAGCAAGAATAAGATCTGTATATGGATCCCAAGAAAATAAAATAGCATTTTTCTTAATCTTTGATTTATCTGAAACATTAACATTTGCACCATAAGGAACATTATATGTATCTAAAATATTTCCTTTTGAATCAACAATAGCAACTTTTCCATTTCTTGATAGACTTCTGGTAACTTTTTCACCATCTTCATCAACTGTAGAAGCTGATTCGTACTTACCATTAAATTGGACTATACCACTATGTTTTGCTTTCATATCAGATTCTTCAACAATCCTTGTTGCTGTACCTCCAATATGGAATGTTCTTAGCGTTAATTGGGTCCCTGGCTCTCCAATGCTCTGAGCTGCAATAATACCTACAGCTGTACCTCTGTTAACTAATTCTCTTCTTGTTAAATCCCAACCATAACATTTTGCACAAACTCCTCTTCTAGTTTCACAAGTAAGAACAGATCTAATTTTAATGGTTGATATATTATTCTCAGAAATAATTGAAGCTTTTTCTTCATCAAATATTTCACCAGATTTAACAATTTTTTTTCCATCAATAACAATATTTTCAGAAGAAGTTCTTCCTAATATTCTTTCAGTTAAAGGTTCAATCACTTCTTCACCCTCTTTAAGGTCTGAAATTGTAATACCATTAATTGTTTTGCAATTATCTGTAGATACTACTACATCCTGTGCAACATCAACCAACCTTCTAGTTAAATATCCTGCATCAGCTGTCTTTAATGCAGTATCTGCTAATCCTTTTCTTGCTCCATGGGTAGAAATAAAATATTCCATAACAGACAGACCTTCTTTGAAATTAGACATAATTGGGCTTTCTATAATTTCTCCACCGCCAATCATTGATTTTCTTGGTTTAGCCATCAAACCTCTCATGCCAGCTAACTGTTTAATTTGGTCTCCGCTACCTCTTGCTCCTGAATCTGCCATCATGTATACTGAATTAAAACCTTCATCTTCTGATTGTAGTCCTTTCATCATTTCAGAAGCTACATCGCTTGTAGCTTTTGTCCAGATATCAATAACTTTATTATATCTTTCACCTTCTGTTAAGATGTGTCTATTAAATCTACCTTGAATCTTTTCCACTTCCTGTTCAGCTTTATTAATGATATCATTTTTGAGTTCCGGAATACGAATATCAGTAATTGATATTGAAGTTCCACTCTTTGTAGCAGTTGAAAAACCTAAATCCTTAAGATCGTCTAATAGTTTTACAGTCTTCTCATTACCAGCTTTTACAAAAGAATCTCCAATAATATAGCTTAATTTCTTCTTAGAAATCATCTCATTATAATAACCTAATTCACTAGGGATAATACTATTAAATATTGCACGTCCAACTGTAGTATCCTTATACCACTTACCATCATGTCTTAAGTTAACAATAGCGTGTAAATCTACTTTTTTATTTTCATATGCGATTTTTACTTCTTCAATGGATCCAAAAATCTTTCCTTCACCTTTTTGCTTTGTTCTTTTTCTTGTTAAGTAATAACAACCTAAAATCATATCTTGCGAAGGCAATGTAATTGGTCTTCCGCTTGCAGGATGTAGAATATTTTGACTTGCCATCATTAGAATTCTAGCTTCTAATTGAGAATTTATTGACAAAGGAATATGTACAGCCATTTGGTCACCATCAAAATCAGCATTAAAAGCAGAACAAACTAATGGATGAACTCTAATTGCTTTACCATCTATTAAAACGGGTTGAAACGCAATAATTCCAAGCCTGTGTAGCGTTGGAGCTCTATTGAGAAGGACTGGATAATCTTTTACTACATGTTCTAAAATTTCATAAACAATTTTTTCTTTATTTTCGATCATTAATTTTGCGCTTCTTGGTGTTGCTGACAAATCTCGCCTAGTAAGTTCACGAATTAAGTGAGGTTTAAAAAGCTCTAGAGCCATATTTTTTGGAAGACCGCATTCAGTCATGCTCAATTCAGGACCAACAACAATCACAGATCTACCAGAATAGTCAACACGTTTACCAAGAAGATTTTGTCTAAATCTACCTTGTTTACCTCTTAACATATCAGAAATCGATTTAAGTGGACGTTTTGAACCGCTTCTTATTGCTGTTTTTCTTTTAGTATTATCAAAAAGTGCATCAACAGATTCTTGAAGCATTCTCTTCTCATTTCTCAAAATTACCTCAGGTGCTTGAATATCCATTAACTGCTTTAAGCGATTATTTCGTATAATAATTCTTCTATATAAATCATTAAGATCACTTGCAGCAAATCTCCCTCCTTCAAGAGGAACTAAAGGTCTTAGCTCAGGAGGCATAACAGGTAAAATTGATACTATCATCCATTCTGGTTTGTTGCTACGATCTTCAGCAAAATCTTTAATAACCTTTAAGCGTTTTCGCGCATCTAGCCTCTTTTGTTTAGATTTTGTTGTATTACTTATTAATTCTAATTCATTTTTTAACTCTAATAAATCTAATGCTGACAGAGCATCCTTTAGACCTTGTCCTCCCATTGATGCATAAAAATGTGATTCTTCTTCTTTCTCTTTTTGTGAAACAGCTTCATAACCAAATTCAGATTCCATTTCTAAATATTCTTCTTCATCAATTAAGTCAAATCGTTTATAAGGACTTTTTCCAGGATTAATAATAAGATAATTTTCATAATATACTACACTCTCTAGCTGTTTAGCACTTTTCCCTAATATATAACTTAGCTTACTTGGTATAGATTTTAAGAACCAAATGTGTACTACCGGGACAGCTAGCGTTATATGACCCATTCTATTTCTACGAACTTTTTTAGTAGTCACTTCTACGCCACATCTATCACAAATAATACCTCTATATCGTATTCCTTTATATTTTCCACAGTGACATTCAAAATCTTTTACTGGACCAAATATTTTTTCACAGAACAAACCATCTTTTTCTGGTTTATATGAACGATAATTAATTGTCTCAGGTTTTAAAACTTCACCATAAGAACCTTCAAGAACTTTTTCCGGTGAAGCCAGTTTAAGTGAAATGCTATTTTTTGCTTTATACATTTATTTTTTTTCCTTTAATCTAAAGTTATGTCTAATCCAAGACCTTGAATCTCTTTCATAAATACATTGAAAGCTTCTGGTCTTGTTGGTTCAGGTAAATCTTCTCCTTTAACAAGAGCACTGTAAACTTTTGATCTACCTTCAATATCATCAGATTTAATCGTTAAAATTTCTCTCAATAAATGAGCAGCACCATATGCTTGAAGAGCCCAAACTTCCATTTCTCCAAATCTTTGGCCTCCAAATTGAGCTTTCCCACCTAAAGGCTGTTGAGTCACTAGTGAATATGGTCCAGTAGATCTCGCATGCATTTTGTCATCAACCATATGAAATAGTTTCATCATGTACATATGTCCCACTAGAACTGGATTATCAATTTTGTCTCCAGTTAGTCCATCATATAATGTAACTTTTCCTGAAGACGGTAAACCTGCTTTCTTCATTTTTTCTGCAACCTCATCTGGAGTAGCACCATTAAATACAGGAGTCTCATATTTCTCACCTAAAATTTTACCTGCCCACCCAAGCATTGTCTCATAAAGCTGACCTAAATTCATTCTTGATGGAACGCCCATTGGATTTAAACAGATATCTACTGGTGTTCCATCTTCTAGGAAAGGCATATTTTCTTCAGGAACAATTGTTGCAACCACCCCTTTATTACCATGTCTACCTGCCATTTTATCACCTATAGATATTTTGCGCTTGTTTGCTACATACACCTTTGCAAGCTTAAGAATACCAGGCTGTAATTGATCGCCTTCCTTTAGCTTAAAAATATCTGATTCAAGTTTTTCATCGAGATTGATTAAATTTCTATCAAATGATTTGAAAGCATTAACAATTTTTTCCCAAGATTTATCCCCAGAAATCCATGGATCCTTAAGTGAAAAAAGTCCAAAATTTAATCCATCCAATTTTTTTGATGTAAACTTGGCACCTTTTTTTACTAATACTTTATTATTTCGCTTAGCTTTTACACCCAAACAAATCTTGTTATTCAGTAATGTTTTAAAGACATTGTCTCTACTAGACATTAGAGTTCTTTCATCTTCTCTTTTTTGTTTTTGTAATACCTTGATCATTTCGTTAACTTTTGCTTTAGATTTCTTAGAAGTTTTCTTATACAAATCTGTATTAATTACAACTCCTTTTACACCTGGTTCTGCTTTTTTAGATGCATCCTTTACATCGCCTGCTTTTTCTCCAAAAATTGCTCTCAATAGCTTTTCTTCAGGTGAAGGGTCAGTCTCGCCTTTAGGCGTAACTTTACCAATCAAAATATCATCTTCATTGACAATTGCTCCAGTCCTTATTAAGCCATCTTTATCTAATTGGCTAGTAGCTTCTTCGCTTACATTTGGAATTTCAGGTGTTAACTCTTCTTCTCCTCTCTTGGTATCACGTACTTCTAATTCAATTTCGTTGACATGAACTGATGTAAATATGTCTTCTTTGACAAGTCTTTCACTAATAACGATAGCATCTTCAAAATTATATCCATTCCAAGGCATAAGAGCTACTAGAACATTCTTGCCTAAAGATAATTCTCCATTATTTGTTGAAGCTCCATCTGCTATCACATCACCAATCTTAACTTTCTGACCCTCTTTAACAATCGCCTTTTGATTATAGCAAGTATTTTGATTAGACCTCGAATATTTAAGCAACTCAATAGTACAAAGATTTTCATCTTTCTTAAGAACAGTTCTTTGAGGAAAATTATTATCTTTAATAACAATCTTTTTCGAGTCTACATAGACAACGGTTCCATTCACTGGAGACAAAACAACAGCTTTAGAATCTATAGCGACTTTTCTTTCCATTCCAGTGGCAACAATAGGTGATTCTGTCTTTAATAAAGGAACAGATTGACGTTGCATGTTAGATCCCATAAGAGCTCTATTGGCATCATCATGCTCTACAAAAGGTATAAGAGCAGCTGCAACACTAAGAATCTGGTTTGGAACGATATCAGTATATTCTACGTTTTGTGAATCTACAATTGGGAAGTCTCCTTTTGATCTAACTCTCAGTTTTGGATCAATTATCTTATTGTTATTATTAATATTTAAACCAGATTGTGCGATATTAGTTCTATCTTCATCATCAGCTGATAAATATTTTATCTTATTTGTAACAATTTTATCCTTGACTGTTCTATAAGGCGCTTCGATAAATCCGTGGTTATTAATTTTTGCCATCAATGCTAAAGAAGATATTAATCCAATATTAGGACCTTCGGGTGTTTCGATAGGACACAACCTTCCATAATGGGTATAATGAACGTCTCTAACTTCAAACCCAGCTCTTTCTCTAGAAAGACCGCCTGGTCCAAGTGAAGATATTCTTCTTTTGTGTGTAATCTCTGCTAAAGGATTAGTTTGATCTCCAAACTGTGATAATTGACTCGTACCAAAGAATGTATTAATAACAGTGGTAACCAATCTAGAATTAATCAAATCTTGTGGCGTAATTGTTTCCGACTCTCTAAGATTCATTCTCTCATACACTGTTCTTACCATCCTAGACAATGCAGAATTAAATTGAACTTTAAGTTGCTCTCCAACAGTTCTCACTCTTCTATTTCCTAAATGATCTATGTCATCTGGTCGTCTCAATCCTTTTCTCATTAGAATAAGATATTTTATAACTATAACAAAATCGTCATGAGTAAGTACAGATTCTTTTCCTTTGTTATTTAAATTAAACTGTTTATCTAACCTATATCTACCAACTTGACCTAAATCATATTTCTTGGGATGAAAAAACATTCTATCAATAAATTTCTGTGCTGCTTCTGCATTTGGTGCATCACTTCCCCTTAAAAGGGAATATACTCTAATGAGTGCTTCTTCAGTTGATTTAGTAGGATCTTTTTTAATAGTATTATTTATCATCATACTATCAATATTGTCTTTAATGTTGGCAACTTTGATAGTCTTAGTATTATTATCTTTTAAGGCCTTAATAATAGAATCATTAATTTCTTTTCCACTTTCAGCAAATAATTCTCCTGTACTCTTATCGATTATGTCATCAACAATGACATATTTCGAGTAATCATCAGGATTAATTTTTGATACATCTAAGCTTAATACTAGATCAAAAGCATTATAGATATCTTCATCTGAACTAAAACCTAGAGATCTTAATAATAATGTCGCGGGAAATTTTCTT
Organism: uncultured Fidelibacterota bacterium; assembly: GCA_913045065.1. Lineage (GTDB taxonomy): Bacteria > Fidelibacterota > Marinisomatia > Marinisomatales > Marinisomataceae > Marinisoma. Next base: position 17,762 of record CAJWPX010000003.1, read on the forward strand.
TTTCTATCAATAATAGTAAAAAGAATATCATTAATGTCCGTTGTGAAATCTATCCAAGAACCACGAATCGGTATAATCCTAGCATTGAAAAGCTTTGCTCCATTTGGATGAAAAGTTTGATCAAAAAATGCTCCCGGAGATCTTTGTAGTTGGGTAACAACAGTTCTCTCTGCACCATTAATAATAAATGTTCCTTTATTAGTCATATAAGGAATATTACCAAAATAGACATCTTGAGTTATTTCTTCAGCTATCTTTTTCTTATCATTTTCATCCGTAATTTTGAGCTTAAGTTTAACCTTAAGAGGTACGCTATATGTTATACCACGATTAGAACATTCTCTCGGTGAATATCTTGGTTTACCAATAGAATAATTTTTATACTCTAATATATAATTCTCGTGATTATCTTGAAGCGGAAAGATAGATTTAAATGCTTCATGCAATCCAAATAATTCTCTTTTACCTGGACTGATATCCTCCTGTAGAAAATCATGAAAAGATCCAATTTGCAAATCAAGCAAATCAGGTAATTCTACATCAGTTTTTATTTTTTCAAAATTCTGTCTATTATTTAACTTATTTAACTTATCCAAAAAGCTCTTCCTCCAAAAAATTGGTTAATAATTATTAACTAACAACTATTTTAATTCTACTGAAGCTCCGGCTTCTTCTAATTGAGACTTAATATCTTCAGCCTCTTCTTTTGAAGCGCCTTCTTTAACAGCTTTAGGAGCAGAATCAACCAATTCTTTAGCTTCTTTTAGTCCTAAATTAGTTATTGCTCTAACAACCTTAATTACTCCAATTTTAGATTGGCCAGCGGCTGTTAAAACTACATCCATAGTACTTTTTTCGGCGGCAGCACCTGCATCATCTGCAGCGGCTGCTCCAGGAGCAGCAGCTGCGACTGGAACTGCAGCTGTTACACCAAATTTTTCTTCGATATCTTTAACAAGCTCAGAAATTTCAATCATATTTGCTTCTTCAAGATATTTTAAAACATCTTCTCTTTTAGCACTCATTTTTAATTACCTTTCTTTGAATTTAATTGTGTAAGTCTACCTAATAAGCCTGAAACAGAACTATTTAAAACACTGCTCAGTTTGGACATTGGAGAATTAAGCATCCCAACCAATTTTGATAGAAGCTGCTCTTTAGATGGAAGGTTAGCTATCTTATCAAACTGATCTGAGGTAAATATCTCACCGTCAAATATCATGCCTTTAACTGAAGGCTTATCAAAATCTTTTAAAAATTCTTTAATTACTCTTGCAGGGCCTGTTGGATCATCATAACCAAATGCTATCGCGGTAGGACCTTCTAAAAATTCATCAATACCAGAAATTCCTACTTCTTTTGCAGCTAATTTAATTAGAGTATTCTTCGCAACAGTAAATTCAACATCTTTCTCTACAAAATTCTTTCTTAGTTTTGTAACGCTCACAACATCTAAACCTAGATAATCAGTAAAATATATTGCCTTAGCTTTATCAAGTTTTACACTTAACTCTTTTACTGAATTAATATTTTTTACACTTGGCATAATTATTCAACCCCTATCTTAATTCCTGGTCCTAATGTAGAAGATATGCTTATCGAATTTAGAAAAGTGCCTTTAAAAGAATTAGGTTTTGCACTCATCACTGCACTATGAAGAACTTTAAAATTTTCTTTTAAATCACTTTCAGAGAATGAAGTCTTACCAATAGACGATTGAAGAATACCATTCTTTTCTACTCTAGCATCAATTTTTCCTGCCTTTAATTCTTTAACTGATTTTTCGATATCATTAGTCACGGTACCAGATTTTGGATTAGGCATTAAACCTTTAGGCCCTAATACTTTACCTAACTTTCCTATCTCACTCATTAAATCTGGAGTAACGACTATTTTATCTACATCTGTCCATCCACTTTTTATTTTTTCAAGATATTCTTTGTTACCGACAAGATCTGCTCCTGCGTCCTTTGCTTCTTTTTCTTTATCTGCATTTACTACAGCTAAAATAACTACCTTCTTACCTATCCCATGAGGTAACATTAAATTTAGTCTAATATTTTCATCAGCATGCCTAGGATCAACTCCTAAATTGTATGAAACATCAACAGATTCGGCAAAAGACGTTTTTTTAAATTCCATTAACAAAGATATCGCTTCATCAATTGTATGTGTTTTTGATGAATCCATTTTTTCATTTACTAATTTTGAAAATTTTGTTTTTTTCATCTTTCTATCTCAATTCCCATACTAACTGCAGTTCCAGCAATCATTTCAGCTGCATGATCTAAATTATGAGCATTTAAATCTTTCATTTTCATTTCTGCAATTTTTTTACATTGCGCAATAGTAATCGTAGAAACTTTATCTCTATTTGGTTCCTCAGAACCTTTTTTTAATTTTAATTCTTTCATTATTAGTGTAGAAGCAGGTGGTGATTTAGTTTCAAATGTAAAAGATCTATCTTTATAAACTGTTATCACCACAGGAGTTAAAACTCCTTGCAATTCTTTCGTTTTCTCATTAAAAGCTTTACAAAAATCCATGATATTAACTCCATGTTGACCAAGGGCAGGTCCAACAGGTGGGGCAGGATTCGCTTGTCCAGCTGGAATTTGTAATTTAATTAATCCGCTTATTTCTTTCTTTGCCATATTAATTATCAGTAATTATTTGGTTAAAATTTAATTCAATCGGTGTTGGACGGCCAAAAATATTAACGTTAACTTTAATTCTATTTCTATCATTAATCTCTTGTACTAATCCATCAAAATCTTTAAAAGGACCATCAATAACCTTTACAGAATCTCCAACTTTAAATGGAATTTCAATATCATGTACAGTTGTATCATCCCCATCAATAGATCCTACAATTCTTTTAATTTCATCATCATTTAATGATTGAGGACTAGCTTTAGGTCCGACAAAACTCATAACACCATCAATATTCTCAATAAAAAATTTTGTTTGAATGTTCATCGTCATGTTTAATAAGATATATCCAGGAAAGAATACTTTTTTCTTAACAAGTTTTTTTCCATTTTTAATATGTACAACGTTCTCTGTTGGAATAAGTATATCTTCAATATTCTTTGCTATATCAGGTTCATATTCAAGTTCGCGAAAAATAGAAGATTTTATTTTTTCTTCTTTTCCTGACATCACTCTTAAACTATACCAATTCATAACAATACACTCACCAACTTTTGTACTAACCAATCAACACCAAAAAGAAAAACAACAAATATAAGAGAAAAAATAATAATTAGATAAGTTGAACCTCTCAATTCAGGATAGGTTGGCCAAGCAACTTTATTCATTTCTAGATACACTTGATTTAAAAAATCTTTTACCGCTTTAAACATATTTTCCCTTCGCAGGTGAGGCAGGAATTGAACCCGCAACCCCCGGTTTTGGAGACCGGTGCTCTACCAATTGAGCTACTCACCTATTTGCTATTTTATTTCTTTAAAAACAACGTGCTTTCGAGCTACAGGATCATATTTCTTATATTCTACTTTATCAGGATGTCTATGTTTACTTTTAGTAACAGTATAACGATACCCTGTTCCTGCAGTGCTCTCTAGTCTTATAATTGCTCTTTTGCTATTTCCCGCCATTATTATGAGACAACTTCAGTAACAACACCCGAACCTACAGTGTGTCCACCTTCTCTAATAGCGAATCTAAGCTCTTTATCCATAGCAATTGGTGTAATAAGCTCTACATTCATTTCAATATTATCACCAGGCATAACCATTTCGGTTCCTTCTGGTAATGTAACAACTCCAGTCACGTCAGTAGTTCTAAAATAAAACTGAGGCCTGTAGTTGTTAAAAAATGGAGTGTGTCTACCACCTTCATCTTTCTTTAAAACATATACTTGTGCTTTAAAGTTTGTATGAGGAGTAATTGAACCCTTAGCAGCAGCTACCATTCCTCTTTTTAAATGGTCTTTTTCAACGCCTCTCATTAACAAACCAGCATTATCACCAGCTTCACCTCGATCAAGCGTTTTTTGGAACATCTCTACACCTGTCACAACAGTTTCCATATCAGAACCTAAACCAACAAGTTCAATCTTATCGTTTACTTCTACAACTCCAGATTCGATTCTACCTGTTCCAACAGTTCCTCTACCGGTAATACTAAATACGTCTTCTATTGGCATTAAAAATGGTTTGTCAATAGCACGTTCTGGTTGAGGAATAAATGAATCACAAGCTTCCATTAATTCGGTAATACATTTAGTAGCTTCTGCATCATCTTTATTCTCGAGCGCTTTTAAAGCACTTCCTTTAATGATAGGAATATTATCACCGTCAAATTCATATTCATTTAACAGATCTCTCAATTCCATTTCAACTAACTCTAATAGTTCAGGATCATCAACTTGATCAACTTTGTTCATGAAAACCACCATACTAGGTACATTAACCTGACGAGCTAATAAAACGTGTTCACGAGTTTGAGGCATAGGACCATCTGCAGCACTAACCACAAGAATGGCTCCATCCATTTGTGCAGCACCAGTAATCATATTCTTGATATAGTCGGCGTGCCCAGGACAGTCAACGTGAGCATAGTGACGATTTTCAGTCTCATACTCAACATGCGCTGTTTGGATAGTAATCCCTCTTTCTCTTTCCTCAGGTGCATTATCAATAGTATCAAAAGAACGCAATTCAGCCATTCCCAAATTACTTTGGGTTTGCGTAATTGCTGCAGTCAACGTTGTTTTTCCGTGATCAACGTGACCAATAGTACCAATATTACAGTGAGGCTTATTTCTTTCAAATTTGCCTTTAGCCATTTTTCTCTCTCCTTATTTATAAATAAAAATTCTTTGAGCCTACGACCGGGATTGAACCGGTGACCTCTTCCTTACCAAGGAAGTGCTCTACCTACTGAGCTACGCAGGCATTAAGCTTATTGAGCGGGCGACGAGATTCGAACTCGCGACCCTCAGCTTGGAAGGCTGATGCTCTACCAGCTGAGCTACACCCGCAAAACTCGTGGGGAAAGAAGGATTCGAACCTCCGTAGACTTACGTCGGCAGATTTACAGTCTGCTGCCTTTAACCACTCGGCCATTTCCCCTCAATCCCTATCCGTTATTCCTTGAGTAGGAAAAATTTTCAAATAACTCTTTACCTAAGTCGGTGAGCCGGCGAGAGGATTTGAACCCCCGACCCGCTGATTACAAATCAGCTGCTCTACCAACTGAGCTACACCGGCATACACAATCTTACGTACGCGTGCGCGTAGGCAAAAACGACGAAATATAACGAAAATAAAGAGAAAATCAAATTATTTCTTTTTGAGGAGCTTCTGAGAATCTTTTAAATCTTCAATTAACCAGCCTAATTTTTCAATTTCTCCTCTTAGCTTATCTGCTTCTTCCCATTTTTGTTGATTTCTCATTTTTTCTCTCAAAGACGCCAATTTCTGAACTTCAGAAGGAATTTCCTGATTTTTTAAGGAAGATTGGTTAAAAACACAAAAGATAAAATTGAACCCAGCAATGAATTCTTGAGATTCTTTTATATCTTTTTCTGATAATGAATTATCATGAATTTTTTTATTCTTTTTATTGATAAAATCAAAGAATATACCCAAAGCTTCTGGGGTATTTAAATCATCATTCAATGCATCTAAAAATCTAGTATAATCGTCTGAAATGTTTGCATTAGAACCTTCTAATGTATTTATTCCTACATGCTCTATAAAACGATTAATCTTATCTAACATTTTAGAGGAATCATCTAATTTTTTATCAGAAAAATAGATCTTGGATCTATAATGGGATGATAATAGGAATAATCTCAATGTTTCCGGTGAATATTTCCCTAACAAATCAGAGACATTAACAGTATTGCCTAAAGATTTGCTCATTTTTTCTTCTTCAAGGGTCAAATGTTCTGAATGAAGCCAATAATTTGAAAAAGTAGCATCTAGAAGAGCTTCAACTTGAGCAACTTCATTTTCATGATGAGGAAACTTTAAATCAATTCCTCCACAATGAATATCAATAGCATTTCCTAAAGATTTTGTTGCTAACACAGCACATTCTGTGTGCCAAGCAGGTCTACCGTTCCCCCATTCTGATTCCCATGTAATATCACCATCTTCTTCTTTCCAAGCTTTCCATAATGTAAAGTCTTTCTGATTTTTCTTTCCTAAGGCATTATCTTCATCATCTAAGGCTTCTGTGTTTTCTATGTTTATAAATTTTCCATACCGACTATAGCCTTCTGTATCAAAAAAAATGTTTCCATTGGCATTATATGCATACCCTTTATCAATTAATTGTTTGATAAAATCAATCATTGCTGGTACATGATCAGATGTTTTTGGATATTCATCGGCTTTCTCAATGTTCAATGTTTTTGAATGTTGTAAGAAAACATCATTGAACTTGGTAGTGAGTTCTTTATAATCCATCTCACCACTATTAACTTTATCAATAATTTTATCATCAATATCAGTAATATTGACTACTTGTTTTACTTCAAAATTATTTTGAATTAACACTCGTTTTACTAAGTCATAAAAAACAAAGGTTCTAAAATTTCCTAAATGAGGAGCATCATATACCGTCGGTCCACAACAATACATCAGAACTTGATTAGGTGATAGAGATTTAAAATCTTCTTTCTGTGAAGTAGCTGAGTTGTAAAGTTTTAAGCTCATTTTTCTAGCGATAATTTAATAATTTTATCAATCAAATCTTCAAAACTTAAACCAGCAGCTTTTGCTGCCATTGGAAATAAGCTTGTTTCAGTCATACCTGGAAGCGTATTAATTTCTAGTAACCAAAATTTATTGTCTTTATCCAATCGAAAATCGACTCTTGAATATACTTGACAGCCTAACAATTTGTGAATTTTCAACGCAGTATGTTTTATCTCTTCTGATAATGAATCATCAATTTCTGCTGGACATACATAGTCAGATTCTCCTTTTGTATATTTAGATTTATAATCGTAAACACTAGAATGAGGTTTAATCTCAACTATTGGTAATGCTTTATCTCCTAAAACAGAAACAGTAATTTCTTTTCCATCAATATATTCCTCTATTAGAATATGGCTTCCATATTTAAGAGATTTATCTATTGCAGAATCAAGGTCTGATAGACGACCAATCAAACTAAATCCAATTGTGCTTCCTTCCTTATTAGGTTTGACAACAGGTTTAAAATCAATATCAGCAACATTAAATACTTTATTATCATCTATTAACAGCCATTTTGGTGTTAGAATATTATTATCTTTTGCGAGAATTTTAGTAAAATTTTTATCAAAACAGTGCTCTGAAGAAATTGAACTAGAACCATTATAACATATTTTGTGATCTTCTAGAATTTTTTGTACAGATCCATCTTCTCCAAAAGTTCCATGAAGTGCTAAAAAGATAAAATCAAATTCCTGATTAAAAATTGACTCATCAAAACCATCAAAACCTTGAACGGTATGTCCTAATTTTTTGCAAGTATTGATAATTGCTTTACCAGAATTAATAGATACTTCTCTTTCAGAAGAATCTCCACCATATATGATGCCTATATTAATTGAATCTCCTTTGCTGCATGTAATAAATCTTTTGCAATGAAATCAGGTTTACATTCTTTTTTAACATCTTCTAAGTAAGATTCTCCATATCCTGATAATAAAAAAATAGTCTTCATTTCTGCTCTTTCTCCAGCTTGTACATCTACTATTGAATCACCAATCATCACACTATTCTTTAAATCAACATTAAAATCCTCTTTGGCTTGTAAAAACATACCAATACCCGGTTTTCTTATTGCATTAAAACCTTCATTATAGTCGTCAGCAAAATAAATCTTTCTTAATGGCAAATCTCTTTTTTCAAATTCTTCGGTAACGAATTGATGGATTTCATTTAAAGGATCAATACTAACTCTTCCAGTTGATAAACCAGATTGATTGGTAACAATAATAAAGTTTTTAGCATGTCCTTTTAATATATCCAAAGCTTCAAATGCATAATCATAAAAATGAAAATCGGACAAGCCATTAATATAGCCATATCCAACATCATTAATTGTACCATCTCTATCTAGGAATATTGTATCAAACATACTAATTAACATCTCTCCAATCTAAGACTTCCCAAGAATCAAAATTATTTGAAATCAATGGAACATCAAAATCTATTATATCTACTATTTCTGTTTCGAATAATGAAACACCTTCATCTTGTATTTGAAGAGACACAATTTGTTTCGATATATTATCAAATCCAATTAGCAATAATTTAGAACCCAATGTGTAGGTTACTAAAGAAATTGATTCCTCATTATTGATTTCAGTCATGTTATATCGAGATAATTCCCCTTTATTAAAAACATCTAATAAAGTTTCATCGGCACTTTCTATAATAATCAACTGATTATTAAAATCATAAGTTCTGACTTCATTATTTTCTATTAGTATTATGTTTTTATTTTCTGAGAAAGTATCGAAATAAATCTGATCACCAGATATTGATAACTTTGTTTGATTTTCTAGTGATTCTATAGATAGAATTATAGTTTTATTATCCAATTCTTCTATGAAAGAAATTATATCATCTGAAACTGTATTTTGAGTATATAAAATGCTGACTAGAAATAATAGTTTACTATATTTCTTCATCATTTCTGATTGTCTCTAGATAAGATTCGTCTACTAGAACTTCACGAGCTTTACTTCCAGAAAATGGACCTACTATTTTTAATCTTTCCATCTCATCAATTAAACGAGCTGCTCTCGAATAACCAATTGATAACCTTCTTTGTAATAGTGAGATTGAAGCTTGTTTGCTCACTACAATAATCTCAATTGCCTTATTCAATAGTTCATCATTAAAATTATTTTCATTATCATTCAAGATACTTGTAGTATCTTTTATTGTTTCAATCACAAGTTCAGTTGGTTTAGGTTGTTCAGATATATAATTAACAACATCCTCAATCTCTTTAAGGGTTATAAATGCACCATGCAACCTCACAGGAGACGAAGATCCTGGTTTCTGATATAACATATCTCCTTTACCGATAAGCTTGTCTGCACCGTTTACATCAATGATTGTTCGTGAATCAATTTTCGTTGCAACTTGGAAAGCAATTCTAGCAGCAAAATTTGCTTTAATCACGCCAGTAATAACATCAACAGAAGGTCTTTGGGTTGCAATCACTAAATGAATACCAACTGCTCTTGCTAGTTGAGCTAATCTTGCAATAGGGGCTTCAACATCTCTTGGACTATACATCATTAGATCCGCCAATTCATCTACCACCAGCACAATATAAGGCATTAAATCTTTGCTTTTCTTCTTCATGCCCTGATTGTATTCAGCAATATTCCTTTTTCCTTCATTTGCCAATAAATCATATCTTGAATCCATCTCTCTTTCAAGAGATCTAAGAGCAAGAATTGCATTTTCTTTCTTGGTTATAATTGATTCATCAATGCCTTCAAATTTCAATAAATAATGGTCTTCAAGTCCTTTATAAAGAGTCATTTCAACTTTCTTGGGATCAATGATAACAAACTTTAATTCCTCCGGTTTAAGTTGATACAATAAACTGACAATAATTGTATTCAAGGAAACAGATTTTCCAGATCCTGTTGTACCAGCAATAAGCAAATGAGGCATCTCTCCTAAATCAAGGATTGCAATATCGCCTAAGGTGCCCTTCCCAATAGCTAGCTTAAGTTTAGCATCTGACTTTAAATATTTTTCAGAATTGATTACTGATTTTAAATAAATCGTTTGTGGATTATCATTTGGAATCTCAATACCAACAAGAGATGTACCAGGAATAGGCGCTAAAACTCTTACCCTATCTGCTTCCATCACTCTTGCAATATCATCAGAAAGTTGAACAAATTTATTAACCCTCACACCCTCTGATGGTTCTATTTCAAAAAGCGTAATGATTGGACCAGTTTTAATAGAACCAGTCTTTCCTTCAACACCAAATGTTGAAATTGAATTTCTTAAAAACTCAGCTCTTTCTTTTAAATAATCATTGCTCAAACTTTCAGAATCGATTGGAATAGATTCTAACAAATCAGCTGAAGGAAATTTCCAATCTTTACGAATAATAGATTTCTCTCTTTTTTCATCAATATCTACTTCTTTTTCTACTATTCCTTTCTCAATTGATAATTCATCTTCAACTCCCAATTTTTTTTCAGATATATCATCTGTATCGCTAATAATTTCTTCTTCGATAACATCTGAATTATCAACTAGTTCTTCATCCTCCTGTTTAATCACATCATCCAAGAAACTTTCATCTTCAATTATTTTTGGAGAATCTGAAGTCTTTTTCTTAGGAAATGAGCTCTTTATTGAATCAAATCGATTACGTATAGAAGAAATAAGTAATCCACCAATTTTATAAGAATTTAAACGGAAAAATCCTCCAACTAATAGTATCCATAAGACAGTAACCAACCCAACTAGTCCAATTGGACCAATCCAATCATGCAATAAATTCACAATCGCCCAACCTAGCAAACCAGAATATGAGCTCATATTATCTGAAAAAGATGGATAATTTTCAATCAATCCAAATGTTATCGAACTCAAGAAAATAAGTGCGGTTAAATACCGAATAACTCTATAAAGTTCAAATTTAAAATTTGAAATTAATTGAAGAGAAATTGCTAATCCAATTATTGGAATAAAATATGATCCATATCCAAATCCTAGCTTCACTAAAACATAACTAGTATACACTCCAACAATATTAAAAGGGTTATTGATATTTGCAGAAGTCAATGATGGGTCTTCAGAAGAATCATGACCAATCAATGATCCTAGAACTAACAAGGAAAAGAAACCAAGTAACCACCCAATTGTTTCTAATTTCATTTTTATGTCAGATTTCTCACTCATTATGATAAATATGTCCCTTCTTTGTAAAACGGAAGCTTTGTTTTATGGATATCAAAGAAATTATCACGAATTTTTATTTTGAAACACTTTAATTCTTCGACATCGGGTAAATTTATATAAGCTAAAGCAATACCTAAATTTAATGATGGAGACATCCCTCCACTTGTTACAAACCCAATTTCTTTTTCTTCTAAATTGAAAATTTTATATCCACTTCTTGGAATTGCACGATCTTTTAGTATCAAAGGAACTAATTTCCGGTTATTTTTAATATTGTTTAGTTTGTTTGAACCAATAAACTCTGTATCCAACTTAGTAATCCATGATAAACCTGCTTCTATTGGATTTACTGATTCATCCAACTCATGACCATACAATGCATAACCCATTTCAAGTCGCAAGGAATCTCTACACCCTAATCCTACAGGTTTTAAATCTTCTGAAGATGATAGCAATCTTTCCCACAATGATACAATTATACTATTTGGACAATATATCTCAAAACCCAATTCTCCTGAATATCCTGTTCGGGCAATCACAATTCCATCTTCATTTGGAAGCAATGTTTCATAATAATTAAGCGAATCAATCTCAGGAAAAAAAGACAATAAAACTTGTCTAGAAAGTGGTCCCTGGATAGCTAACAAACTCATCTTATCAGATATATTTTTTAGTTCTACTTTATCCATCAAATTTTTCTCAAGCCAATTGAAAATTTTCTCAGTATTTGCAGCATTGACAACCAACATATAATAATCAGATAAATTATATATTACAAAATCATCTAAGATACCGCCATCTTCATTGCAAATTGCAGTATATTGTGCTTTACCAACTTTTAACAATTCAATATCATTTGTAGTAACTTTCTGTAGAAACCGTTTAGCATTCTCTCCCTTTACAATAAATTCACCCATATGGCTCACATCAAAGAGACCAACCTTTGTTCTTACATGTTTATGTTCTTCTATAATCCTAGAGTATTGTAAAGGCATTAAGAAACTAGAGAATGGAATTAATTTCGCACCCAGCTCTTCATGGTTATTGTATAGTGAAGTTTTATAAAAATCAGTCATCTTATAGTGCTTAAAATCTTCTTTATTACATCTTCAATATTACCTTCAAAACTATTGGAATCATTTAGTTTTTTTATTGATTTATCAATTTGAGATTTTTTATATCCTAATGAGGACAAAGCAGTATAAATGTCATCTACGTTAAAATTAATTTTTGAAGTATCCAAAGCACGCTTAGAAGAACTATCAAAAGTAATCTTCTCTTTTATCTCAATAACAATTCTTTTCGCTGTTTTTGGACCTATTCCAGGAATAAGGCTTAAAGATTGAATGTCTTCAGTAATAATGTTTTCCTTAAAATTTTGGACAGAAACATTTGATAATAAATTAATTGCTGTTCTTGGACCTATTCCAGATACTAAAATAAGTTGAATAAATAGATCTCTTCTCTCTTTGCTTAGGAAACCATATAGTTCCATTAAATTTTCTCTAACATTAAGATAAGTTAAAACATCAATCTTTTTCCCAACTGATGGTAATTTTTCATAATCTCTGATACAAATAGATATATTAAATACAAAACCATTAAGCTTTATAAAAAGATTGGTAGGTTCTTTTTTTTCTATTATGCCATGTATTGAATCAATCATATTTTATTTGCCCCACACCATGCTACTGCTATAGCATCTGATATATCATTACGTTTTAACATTGTATCATCTAATTTAAAAATTTTTTTAACCATAAATTCAACTTGTTCTTTAGATGCAGCTCCATTTCCAACTATTGATTGCTTAATCTCTCTAGGAGTATAATCTACCATATCAATATTATATTTCTCAGAAGATAACATAATCGAAGCTTTTGCCTGCCCGAGTTTAATAGCAGATTGAACATTTTTACCATAAAAAACATTTTCAATAACTACCAAGTTAGGATTAAAATCTTCTAGTAACTTATTTGTTTCTGAGAAAATAGTAAAAAGTCTTTCTGACAACGATTTATTTCTTTTAGGACTAATCAATCCACACTGAACAAGGTTAATATTATTACCTTCCTTGTTTAGTACTGCATAACCTGTATGACTTAATCCAGGATCGAACCCTATAATAACCATTAATTTTTCTCTACCCTATAATTTGAATAAACATTCTGGATATCTTCCAAATCTTCCAAAGAATCAAAAAGTTTCTTAATTGTTAAAAATTTTTCTTCTGATACTTCAACAAAGTTTTTCGGTAATAATTCAATAAAAGAAGAGTCGATTTCCAAACCATTTTTTTCAATTAATTCAATTTTTTCATAAAGCATATCATGATCAAAAAATATCTTAAAATATTTATCCTCTAATTTGAAATCTACCGCGTCCACTTTAACAGATAAATTTAATGCTTCTTCTTCTGTCATGTTAGAATCTTCTATTAAAACAATACCTGTTTTGTCAAAATTCCATGCCACACTTCCATTTTGCCCTAAAGACCCTCCAAACTTAGATAAAACATGTCTTATTTCTGCTACAGTTCTATTTTTATTATCAGTAATTGTCTCAATAAAAATTGCCACGCCATTTGGACCATAGCCTTCATATGAAACTTCTTCATAAACGATATTCTCTAGTTCTCCAGTGCCTTTTTTAATTGCTTTATCAATATTCGCATTTGGCATATTTATTGATTTTGCTTTCTTAATCGCTTGCCTTAATCTTGCATTTGTATCAATATCACTTCCAAATAATCTAGCTGAAATAGTAATTTCTCTACCCATAGATGAAAATAATTTTCCTCTTTTTTGATCAAGAGCGCCTTTCTTTCTCTTGATTGTTGACCATTTACTATGTCCGGACATTAAGAGTCCAACTCAATTAAAGTAGGGATAACCCATGAAGATCTATATCCTAATCGGACAATTTTAGTACGATATGACTCAGCTTTTTTTCTACTGGAGAAATTTCCAATTCTTAATTTATAATTTGGTAACTCAAATTGAATATAAATTTTTTCTTTAATAACGCTCTCAAGTTTTTCCTTTGCTAAAACCAAATCTTCTTGATTTTCTGAAATCATAACTTGAATTCGGTATCCTTGAACTAAATTTCCAATATTTAGCGTATCAGAATAATCAATATCTTCATCTTCAACAAAATTAGGAAGCACTACCTCGGGTAATGTTGGTTTTCTATCAACAAAATCTCCTGGAGAAATAAAATCAGAATCAACTTGACCATACATCATACTTAATAATAATAGGATAATTGTTCTTCTCATATCAATCTAAAGTTCTCACATCTTTAATTTTAATCCAACCTTTTCTTCCGTCAAGAACAGAAATCTCAATCCATTCGTCAGTACTTTGAGCAACTTTAGTTTTATTGCCTGAAAAAAGAGTGAAAGTTTCTATATTTTCATTAGCATATGGTGCAGAATAAACATCAGCACTTTCTGATATAATAATTGCAAATTGATTATTTTTAAGCCAAAGAAATTTGTTAATTGACATTATAAGACCCACAAAAAACAAAGATAGAAAGATATAGTATATTGATCTATTCAATGGAATAGGTCTAATCCTGGATAATAGAAAAAATATTGATGATAAGAAGATTG
>CAJWPX010000004.1 GCA_913045065.1 uncultured Fidelibacterota bacterium
TTACATTTGCCATTTGAAATTCGAATTCAAAATCACTTACATGTCTAAGCCCTCGGATAATGGCTACTGCACCACAATCTCTTGCAAAATTCACCACCAAGTTTTTTGGATTAGAATGAACATAAAGATTGCTGATATCGCCCAAGCATTCTTCAATCATTGAAACCCGTTCATCATGGCTAAACAATGGATTCTTTTCAAGATTGTCAGAGATGCAAATATGTACTTCATCAAACAATTTAGAAGCTCTTTTTGCTATGTCTATATGACCATAGTGAATTGGATCAAACGTCCCTGGATATATAATTTTTTTCATACCTGCCAGTAAAGTAAGTTTGTGCCCCCAAATTTACTAATTTTATTATATCCTGCAATAGATTCCTTCTTACTACATTCCAAGACAAAAACTCCTCCTGGATTTAGTCTATCAAGACATAATTCTATTAGTTTATCAATATTAGAAATGTGATACGGTGGATCTGCAAAAATAATATCATATTGTACAGATTTTTTTAAAAATCTATGGACATCCCTTACTAAAAAGTTAAAGTGGTCATATGGGATTGTTTTTGCATTAGCAATAATTTGATTCATATGTTTTTTATCTAATTCAACAAATGTTACGGATTCAGCTCCTCTGCTTGAAGCTTCAAATCCGATAATGCCTGATCCTGAATATAAATCTAAAAAATGTTTCCCTTCTAGAGACCTTAGAGTATCAAACATGCTCTTTCTTGCAATAGAGGTTGTTGGACGATATTCAAACTTCTGGCTTGACTGAATAGCATGGTTCTTAAATTGGCCTGCTAATATTTTCATTAACCTAGAACAGTAATATAAAAATGAATTGAATTATCAGCTTTGGTAAATAAAATCTTTCTCATAATAAAATTATTATAATTGGTTATCTGATCAATAATTTCATTAGAAAGCTCTAGTCCATCAATTCTTAGAATTATATTGTCTACTTCTCTGTCTAATAGTACTCCATCGATTATCTTAAATTCTATTTCCTCTATATCAAGAATCCAGTTAAGGAAATTAGAGATTGAAGCAGAATTTGTACTTAAGTCACTAGGCAAATAAGAATCAATTTTATATACAACTTTGTTCTTTGACAAATCAATTTGTTTCACTGCGTTCGGGTCAACACCATTTAATAGCGATAAAAGGCTCTCATCTCCTCCTTCTACAGCTACAACCCCATCAACAATGCTCAAGATACTAACTACATTACCATACTCAGTAACAATCGAATCAAATACATTAATCATACTATGTGATTTAGCATTATAAAATTCAAAAGGATTTTCTGTAGCTATCGCGTCAGTGATAACAGGCTCTTCAATCATCTCGGAAATAACTTCAGTATTTAATGATTTCAAATCTGCCTTGTTAATAGATTGAAGAACAAACACTAATAAAATTAATGTTAAGAATGCGGCAACGATATTTCTAAAATAATTGAAAAAATTGGTTTCTTTTTTTTGTTTGGTAAAAGTTTTTTTTCTCTTATATATACTATCATCAATAATTTGAATTCCAACTGGGTTGATAAAGTTTAAAGTTGGAAAAGATGTATCAATTAATTCTGACAGAGTTTTTACAATATCTAAATCAGAAAATAAGAGATACTTTGAGTTAGATTTTTTGAGTGTTCCCTCTGAGATTTTTTGTAAATCATCTAAACCGATAATTTTATTAAATGTCTTTTTTCTTGCACCATAATTAGCCTTGAAAAAAGAGAAACCTTTTCTTGAATAGTTAAAAATAAGATAGTTTTTTAAAGATTTAACTACTCCATATTGAGTAGTTTTTGTATGAGAAAGTATCACGCTTGAAAGAGGAATAATTCCTTTAATATCGATACCAAAATTATTGAAATTGAGCTTAATCTTTTCTTTTAGATAATGATTAATCTCAACAACATGAATAAACTTTTTTGATGATTTCCTACTCTCCGCAATATAAAAATAGTTACTAAATAGATCTTTCCACTTAATCTGAAGTTCATTCTTTATCTTTTCAGCTAATTTTATATCATCTTTTGCTGAATTAATAATCAATGAATGAGATAAAAGTTCATCGTTAATAACAATTGAAGCTTCTTGATTTTCCAATACTATTTTTTCATTTAATTCGTCCAATGATTGAGCAATAACATTGCTTAATAGTTTCGGATCATAAATAGTTGATGATAAGGAATGGTGAAATTTTACTTTTGATTGAAGAATTAGTTTATCTTTTTCAAGATTTCTCTTGAATACGACAAGAGTATTATTATGTACTATAAAGTATAGCAATCAACTAGTTATCCCAACTTCTGGTTCCATCAATGATATATCCATGGCTTCTAGTTTTTAAAGAAAAGAATCCATATCTATTATCTCTATAAGAACGAATTGGGCTAGAAACTCGTACAGAGTTTGGACTAATCTCAATAATATAAGGCTCATCGGTTAATGGGCAATTGAATTGAGAAGAATCAGGAAGAGCGACAAAATTATATTCTGGGTCTCTTTCCTTTCTAAATCTCTTATTAAAATAAGAAACTGTCTCAACACGTTCAAATGTGTTTTCATTAACAACTTTCACAAACAATGGATCTGAAAGTGTATCACTTAAATTCTTTTTTTGGACATAAACGGTATCTTCTACACCGTCTTCAGTAAGCATCAATATTGTAACAGTTGTATCTACCACAGTTTCCTTTGCGACTCTTCTAAGCCCAAATGTGGTATCATATTCAACATGAAACCCGTTAGGAATATTGACTAAAAATTCTTCCCCACTCAATTTGACCGATTGTTCACCAAGAAAAAGAGAATCTGCTGTTAGAGAATCTCTTACAGCATTAACAAGGCGAAGAGCTTTTAGTCCATCTTCTTCATACTCGCCAACCAAAATATTATAAAAATTCTCGATATTATAAACGCTCTGCATGCGGAATCTACTCTCTTTTTTATAAGCATCTTCTTCTTTCCATATCACACTAGGAACATAAATAACAACCAACATAAGAAGAAAAATAAAAAAAGTGATTATTTCGAGATAATCGTTGAAGAATTTTTGTTTTGTTTTGTCCATTTTATGTTATCTGAATTTACAATAAATAAGATTCATAGCAAGGCATTAATCGTCGAACTTTTCGAAATTGATACTCTTGCTTGCAGTTATATCATGATAATCTTTTATAATCTTTTTTTCATCACTAGATAACTTTTTAGGAATATCAATTTGAATTTTCACAAGCTGATCTCCCCTACCAGATCTCCTCAATCTTGGAAACCCTTTTCCTCTAATTCTTAAAATCTGCCCTGGTTCAATACCTGCTGGAATTTTAAGGTTTGCTTTTCCATTGATTGTTGGAACCTCAATTTTATCTCCAAAAACGGCCTGAGAGAAACCAATTCTTACCTGTAAAAGTAAATCATCCCCATATCTTGAAAAATATTCATGTACTTCTTCCTCAAAGAAAACATACAAATCTCCAGAAGTCTTATTAATATCTTCATGTCCCTGTGATTCTAGCGTCATATAATTACCATTCTCAACTCCAACTGGAATATTAATTTTAATTGTTTCTTCTACCTTTACCATACCATTTTTATCGGAACTAGAAGGTATGTGATCAATAACTTTACCATACCCTTTGCACTTAGGACAAATTGATGTAGAACGCATTTGACCAAGAAAAGAATTTGTTACTTTTGTTACTTGACCAGATCCTCCACACATTGAACAATTAGTAAACGTAGCACCGTCCGCTAATTTTAATTTTTTTAACTTAATCTTTTTAGAACCACCATTTACAATTTCAGCATATGTAACCTTAATTTTTACTTTAACATCACCACCAGTTCTTGCTCTAGAAGCAGCTCTACCGCCAGAAAAAAAAGATTCAAAAGGATTATTTCCACCAAATATGTCACCGAATTGACTGAAAATATCTTCCATATTCATTGAACTAAATCCTGCCTGTCCACCTCCCATACCATTGAAAGCAGAATGACCAAATTGATCATATTGTTGTCTTTTAGATGAATCACTTAAAACAGAATATGCTTCAGCTGCTTCTTTAAATTTGTTCTCAGCTTCTTTGTTATCGGGATTACGATCTGGATGATATTTCATAGCAATCTTACGATAGGCACGCTTAATCTCTGTTTCATTTGAATTTTTTGAAACTCCTAATATATCGTAATAATCTCTCATTTTTTATTTACCACTACTTTAGCATGTTTAATAATTAAATCTTTATATTTAACCCCGACTTCATAGACTTCTACTATTTCATCATCTTTTTTCTTTTTGTTACTTGTAGTTGTTAATGCTTCATGTAAATCAGTATCAAAGATATCACCTTTTTCCCCAAATTCTGTTATCTGTCTTTCTTCCATTTTCTTTAAGAAATCTTTCCGAATGAGAGAAAGAGCGTTTCTAGTATCTTTATCTTTATATGAATCAATACCACGATTAATTGTATCTAGAATAGATAAAAAGTCTAAAATGAAATTCTTACCTTCATACTTTAGAATAGATGAAATTTCTGTTTCTTTTCTCTTTCTAAAATTATCGAATTCTGCTCTCAATCTTAGTTCTTTGTTTTGTAAATCTTGAATAACATTTTCTAAATCTTTTTTAGTTATTCTTTTCTTTTTTAATGGTTTTTTCTTATCCAGATTACCATTTGATCCATTCTTTATTTTTTTGCTCATACAAGTATTCTCTTCATTGATTTACTGGATGCATAAGTACTTATAATAAGTGACAAAGCAATTATCCATGCCCATAAATAATTATCAATTTCTATATTGACACCAAGATAGGAATTTATTACTACAAATCCATATTTCACTAGAAAAAATGCAAGCAACGAACCTATTAGAGATTGTAAAAAAATTTCAATAAAAAATGGGGTTTTTATGAATAAGTTTGAAGCACCATTGTATCGAAGAATTTCAATGAAATCCCTTCGATTTGATAAAGATAGACCTGTTGTGTTTCCTATAATCTGGATTGAAATAAATATGACTAGGAGCACTAAAACTAAGAAAATAAAAATAAATAAATTGATTCTACTCTCAATATTATCAATATAATTTCCTTGATAACTTATTTCATCAATCAATGAATTTAATTTGTATTCTTCAATTAGTATATTGACTTGATTAGAATCAAATCCATTCTCTTCTAAATTAACCTTTAGTGAAGTTGGCAAAGGATTGTATCCTAACACCTCTACAATGTCTTCTCCAAATTCGTCATAAAATATCTTTGCGGATTCCTCTTTACCAATAAAATCAACAGATGTTACCAACGCATCATTTGAAAGTTCATTCTTCAAGGTAACAGCTTGATCTAAACTCGTTTCCGAATTTAAAAAAATCTCAAAAGTGTATTTAGACCGGAAAAAATTAACAACATTCTCTGTATTGTATCCTAGTACAAAGAAAGTACCTAGTATTGTAAAATTGATAAAAATTGTAACAATACATATAAAATTAGTGAGCTTATTCCTAGTAAAGTTCTTAATTCCTTCAACAAACAAAAATGCTATCTTATCTATCATCCGCTAACTATTCTACCTTCATTTAATTCAATTACTCGATATGCTTTATCAGAAATAAGTTTATAATTGTGGGTTGCCATCACTACACATGTTCCCTCTTTATTAATCTGTTCAAATATTTTTAAAATCTTATGCCCTGTGGTAGGGTCTAGATTTCCTGTTGGTTCATCAGCCAGTATAATATCAGGATTTTTTACAATTGCACGGGCGATACATACTCGTTGTTGTTCTCCACCAGACAATTCATCAGGAAATTTCTTAGAATAATGTGATAATTCGGTTAAATCCAATGCCTCTCTGACAAGTTGCTTAATTTTCTTCCTACCAACTCCATTAATATGCAAAGGTAAGGCGATATTCTCATATACAGTCCTTTGCTTTAGAAGTTTGTAATCTTGAAAGACAACTCCAATCTTCTTTCTTATTTTGTGTATAGAAGATTTTTTAACATTTTTTGAAGAATAATTTAAAATATTCACTTTTCCTTTATGAGGAAATAAATCAAAATAAAGCAATTTTAATAGTGTAGTCTTCCCAGAACCAGTAGGACCAACAAGAAAACAGAATTCGTTATCTTGGATTTCTAAATTAATATCATAAACCCCCGATTGATGAGAATAATTGTAGGTTATATTTTCAAAATCAATCATGAAAACTGTAAATAAAGGAATATAGTATATAACAATAAAAGAAAAATACCTGAAGATCTATTTAATCCACCAAAGAACAATGATAAAGGCAGTAATAAAAACACTAAAATCAATCCATAAAATAATTCAAAATTAATATTACTAAATACTATAGGATTGATTAGTCCTACTATTCCTAAAACAAAAACAATATTTAGGATATTTGAACCAATAATATTTCCTAATGATATACCTACCTCTTTCTTCGACAAAGCTACCATAGTTACAAAAACTTCTGGAAGAGATGTCCCGATAGCAACAACAGTCATACCAATAGCTCTTTCAGAAAACCCGAAGTATTTAACTAAGGGTACTGCACCATTATTAATAAAAAGTTCAGAACCCCAATATAGACACATACCACCGGCTAATAGTCTTACCAGTGATGGAAAAATGTTTCCAGAAACTTGGGTATCATTGCTAGGTTCAACATCTATGCTGGCTCTAAAGATTCTTCCAAACATGAAAACTGAAAAAATAAGGAGCAGACCTAACGAATCTCCAGTCGATATCATATTATCTAAAGAAATAAAATATAAATAAACACATGCTAGTATATTATACACTATTACATCTCTAATATCACCTACTTGAAACTTGATACTATAGAACAAAACAGGCAACCCTAGAGCGAGACCAATATTTGCAATATTAGATCCTAATACATTACCCATTACAAATTCTGAATACCCTCCTAAGGCTGATATAATGCCAACTACTAGTTCTGGAAAAGATGTGCCGATTGCAACAACTGTTAATCCAATTACAAAATCTGAAAATCTTAACTTTCTTGCAATAACCTTGGCAGCACTAATCAACCACTCCGACCCTACGAATAAGATGGCAGAACCAGCAGCTAAGAAAAATAGACTAGACGACATCAGTATAACTCATTTTCATTAATATATTCCCATACCTCTTTTGGAACCATGTATCTAATTGTTTTTCCTTCTCTCCATCTTGCTTTTATATTTGTGGAAGACACTTCAAACCTTGGGATATTCGCAAAACGTACGTTATCTAATATCCACTGCGGAATATCACTTGGAGTAAAACCAGGTCGAATAGCAACAATAATATTGCATAATTCCATAATTCTTTCAGGGTCTTTCCAAGTATGAAAACTTCTTAAAGTATCGCTTCCCATAAGAAAGAATAAATCTTTTTTATCTAAATTTGAACTACTTACAAATTCTTCCAATGTATCAACAGTATAACTAATTCCTTCTCTTTTTATTTCTATATCTGAAATCTCAAAATTGGTATTGTTGATTAAAGAAATTTCTAGCATCTTTAACCTTGTTTTAGGTGAAGAATTAGTCTCATTCTTCTTGGTAGGAGAAATATTAGCAGGAACGAATATCAATCGTTCAAAATGCTCAGATTCAAAGACTGTTTGCGCAATCAAAAGATGTCCAATATGGGGAGGGTCAAAAGTACCACCAAAGATACAAGTTTTCATATTTTATCCTTTTATAAAATTATGATGCATTATCTAAAATCTCAGATGCTAATTCTTTAAAATTATCATCCACAAACAATTCATTCCTATCGATAAGTTCTTGTAAAAAAGTATTTGCTTCACCTTCTTTTTTCATGAGTACCAAACAACGAATAATCTCTAAATTTGCCTGACTATAATATTCTGTATCATAGTAGTCAGTGGTAACTATTCTATATGAGACTAACGCAGAATCATACGCTTTTAACTTAATATATAATTCACCAGTTTCCATATTTTTCCTGGCCAATCTTAATCTTATTTTTTTAATTAATTCATCTGCATCAACAGAGTATTCAGATTGAGGGTAATCATCTAAGAATTGTTGGATTTCTTGTATTGCTTTCCTACTCGAATCTTGATCATGATAATAATTAGGAGAAAGCTCCATAAGAGATTCACAAATTCTCCAACGTGATTTTTCTATATAAGGACTAAAACCCATTCTAGCAACCAACTTATCATATTCAACTAAAGCTAAATCATAATCATTGTCTAAAAAATATGATTCAGCAAGAAAGAATAATGCATCATCTCCCAAGTCTGTATGAGATGCTCTTTCAACTATAATATTAAATTGTTGGGCAGCACGACCATATTTTTCTTCTTGGAAGAATACAAGGCCTTCATCAAATCTTTGTTTGTAAGGAATATCATCATTGAACGGATTGGACAATCCACACCCAACTAAATAAAAAACAGTTAATATAAGAACTAGTCTCACTTTAGAAAATATTATGTGTTAAAAGATAATTAAAAAGAACCACTTAGAGAAAATCTCACCATATTTGAATGTGGATCGAGATCTCCGCCCATAACGTAGCTAACATCAAATCCGACAGGATCTAAACGAGCACCTATACCTAGAGTAGTATAACTTAACTCGCCTGATGGATCATTCATAAATCCAGCTCTTAAAGCAAAGTTTTCTACGAGAAAATACTCGAAACCAAGATTTGTTACCATTGCTTGGTCATTAACTTCATAATTCAAATCAAGTGCTAAATTTCCTGCTCCTTCAAGCATTGATAGGCCAACACCAAAACCTAGGCGAGTAGGAAGAGGGTCTTCTTCCCCGTCACCAAAACTTACACCTGGACCAAGATTAGTTAACACAGCACCCATTGTAAGGTTTGGATTATTCATAGCATTATGTCTAAAATATCCTACATCAACAGCAACACTTCCAGTAGCTGCATCAACATTACTTAGATCGGCTAATTCTTGATAAAAATATTTACCATTTACTCCCCATGATGAATTTTCATCGACTTTTTGTGAATAAGATACATTTAATGCATACATATAACTGGAGAATGAACCGAGTTCATTACCGTTGTCATCAGTACTGATTTGATCTCCAAGATTTAAATAAGTAAAATGTCCTCCAATTGCAGAATTTTCTTTAAGAGGCATCGCAAATGTAAGAAAATCATAAGCCATATCATCAACTAAATTTGGTAAATAGCTGGTATGCATAAATGAAAAATGTTTATTTGATAAATTAGAAAGGCCAGCTGGGTTGTAATACGTAGCATAAGCATCATTAGCAACACCAATTTGAGCTTCTCCCATACCATTAGCTCTTGCTCCTGGATTGATTGCTAAAAATAAGGATCCCGCTTCCCCTTGAGCCATAATTATTTGCGAAAATAATAGTAAAGAAAATATAGATTTTTTATAACTCATGATGCACTAAGTATAAATAAAATTTAGTAAAAGAACAAAGGAATATATGTTATAACCAAAACTCCAATCAATCTAATAAAGAAGTATGGCATTGTTGCTTTGTATACCGTTGGCATGTCTTTATTAAAGCGATAAGATGATAAGAATAGATTCATTCCTACTGGTGGCGTGATATACCCGAGTTCAAGGTTTGCAATAAAAATAATAGCTAAATGTATAGGGTCAATACCAAAGTATGCCGCCAATGGAGCAATTAGAGGCACTATCACGATGATAGCAGAGAAAACATCCATAATACAACCAGCAACTAATAAAAGAATATTTAGTGCCAATAAGAATATAATTTTTGATTCAATTCCTTGTTGAACAAAGTGGAGAATTTTTAACGGAATCTGAGCATCTACAAGATATCCAGTAAATCCCATAGCAAATCCCAAAATAATTAGTACTCCACCAACAAGTGTTGCACAATCAATCACAATTTTGGGAATATCTTTTAGATTGATATCTTTATAGATATATAACTCAATAAATAAGACATAGACGACTAAAAGTGCTGCACATTCTACAAGTGTTGCAAAACCACTAAATAAACCAAGAATAATCAATATAGGAATAACAATCTCCCATTTTGCAACAGATAAAGCTTTCATAGAATTTTTTAAACTAAATTTTATTTTTTTCTGTTCGTTTGGTCTATGGTAAAAACCATACAATACGACAACTAATAACAAAAATAGTGCCGGAAGAAATCCCTGTTTAAATAAATCAATAGGATTAATACCAGCTGTTACTGAGTAGATAATTGCAGGTAAACTTGGAGGAAAAAGTAGTCCTAAAGATCCAGCCGTGGTAATAAGTCCTAAAGAAAATACCTCAGAATATCCATCTTCAACCAAAATTGGATACAAAATAGCACCAAGCGCTAAAATAGTAACACCAGATCCACCTGTGAGTGCAGTAAAAAATGCACATAGCAATACAACAATCAATACCGTAGAACCAGGAAGCCATCCAAGCGAAGTCTTAAAAAAATCTAAGAGACGTCTAGAAATGTTGCTTTCAGCAAGAAGATATCCTGCTAATGTAAATATGGGAATAGCCGCTAATGTTGGAGAAACAACAATACGATATGCACTATCACTAATGGTAGCCATTAAATCAAAATTTGTAGCCCAATCAGTAGGTTCTGATAAAAAGAACAATATTGAAAGAGTAGCTAGAACAACAAAGATAGGTAAGCCAAATGCTACCAGTGTAAGGGTAGCCAAAACTTTAAATGTTAAAAGAATTTCATTTGAAAATGGAAATTGCCAATAATAAAAAATTATAGTAATCAAAAAAGAAAAAAAGACTAACAAGAGACGATAGTTAAATCTGCTGCTACTTGTCATTATCATGTGATACCAAATTAAAAATAATCCAACCGGAATAATGCTTTGAGCAAACCATACTGTTATAAATGGAGCAACAAATGCTGGATATTGAATTCCAATTTGTATCATTTTTAAATAAGAGACTGCAAGAAGAAAAACTATTCCAACTGAAACAGCGTGAACTAAAAAATGACCGAGATTGAATTCAGAAGACTGTTTAAATACTGGTTCTCTAACAACCGCTAAGAGCCTATTAGATCGCGCTGCTAAAACCGCTCCCATAAATGCAATCCACAAAGTCATATGTTGCACAATTTCTTGAGAAGCAGGAATTGAAAAAAAATCAATTGATCGAGACAAAATCTGAAAAACTGGGAAAGAAATAATAACCGCAAAGCAAAAATAACAAATAAAGTTTTCTATCTTGCTAAGAAAATTATTCATCAATTGCGGAGGTTACCTTATCGTATACTTCTTTAGGAACATATGTATCAATCACATCAGGTATAATTTCTTCTTTAAAATCTTCCCAAATTTTTAATTCTTCATCTGTTGGTGTCTTAACTTTCATACCATATTCTTTCATCATTTCAATTGCTTGGGCATCTGTTTTTCTACCATTTTCTTGATATTTTTTACCTATTTCTTGTGCCACTTCCATCATCACTTTTTGATGTTCTGGTCGTATTTTTGACCAAACCCTTTCATCAATAATAACTGCTCCGATAAAAACAGCCCATTTCAAATCTAACATATTCGGCATTAAAGCAAACCATCCAGAACTCAATGATAATATCGGAACAGTCTGCATACTATTAATCATTCCGGTTTGTAAACTAGTTAAAATATCTGTTTCTGATACAGGAATTGCATTAAATCCAAATCTCTTGAAAAGTTCAACAGTGACATAGTCTCCAGCCGTTGTATAAATTTTAGCATTTCTTAAATCTTCTGGAACTGAAATTTCGTTCGCAGAAAACCAATAAACCCAACCAATATCCACTAAAAATAGTAACTTAAATCCACTCTCAGATAATCCATTACTTATATCGTCGAACATAACCTCTTTTACATTTTCTACGTCATCATAATCTTTAAATTTCATAGGAATTGTAAATGCTTGAATCTGGTCTGTTAAATCAGCTAATCCTATTGAAGACATTGCTGAAGCTTGGATCTGACCAATACGCATTTTACGAATAGTATCACTCTCACGTCCAACAACACCATTCGGATAAATTCGAAGTATAACTTCACCATTTGTTTCTTCCTGCCATCTTTGCCCCATTTCAAGGAGAAGATTGTAGTATTCAGTACCCTCAGGTGCAAGAGTTGCAAGTTTTATTATAATAGGTTTAGATATCAACGTTCCTGAACAAATAATTAATAAAAAAATAGTTTTAATAAAATTTATCATATTAAATACCTACATATAGAATAGGTCATCAATTCTGGTTAATAACCATTTTGCTCTTAATTTAGATAATAAGTTAGCTTGTTTCATATCTTTGTCTGCGTTGACATCCATTGATAGAGCTTTATTAATCAACTCTAGGAAATAATCTTTATCTTGTTTTGCTACAGCAAAACTTTCTGCTAAAGTAACATAAATACCAATATTACTTCCTTTTGCTGCACGATCAGCAAGCTCGAAATATTCTAAAGCTTTTTTTTCAGAATCTCTGTCCCCTGTTGTATCATTTAAATATACGCTCATCATGGCTGAATATAATGCTCCCTTGTCCCAACCAGGTTCAAGAGCAATAGCATTCTTAAGCAACCACTTGATATTTGTTAAATCAATTAAATATCTTGGATCTCCTTTGCTAGCTGATATAGATCCTGCCATTGCACCGCTAAGCCAGTATAAATAAGGTATATCTCTTGTTGTAAAACTAATTGACTCTTTATCAATCATTTTAGATTTAAAATCAGGATGCCTTAATGATAAAGCAGTTAACATATATTCTCTTGATGTTAAAAAAAGATCAAGAGCTTCCGAGTAATATTCTCTTGCAGTATAGTAATCAGCATACATCAATCTATCTGCTTTATCCATTAAAATTGCATAGGAAAATTGAATTAATCTTTCGGAAGCTTCTAAGTAAACTTCAGAATTAAAAGAATCTTTCCTAATCTTCTTCTCTTGTGCTTTTGCCGTAAGAGGAATAGTATATTCAATAATATCTGCTCCAAACATTGTATCTCTATTTATAGCACATGCATTGAGAAACAAAATTGAAAAAATCCAAATATATAATTGTCTTCTTTGAAAAATAATCATACTAATAAATTGGAAATGATTGACATAGCTCTTTTACTTCTTTTCTAACAGAATTAATGATATTTTTATTTTCACTATCCATAATCACTTTATCAATCAAGTTAGCA
Source organism: uncultured Fidelibacterota bacterium (assembly GCA_913045065.1). GTDB lineage: Bacteria > Fidelibacterota > Marinisomatia > Marinisomatales > Marinisomataceae > Marinisoma. The sequence goes on from CAJWPX010000004.1 coordinate 13,219, forward strand.
ATAATTTTTACTTCTTCTAAACCCATTCCTCTTGTTGTTAAAGCAGGAGATCCAATTCTTACTCCGCTAGTAATAAATGGACTTTTCGGATCGAAAGGCACCATATTTTTATTTAAAGTAATTCCAGCCAAATCCAACGCGTGTTCTGCTTGTTTACCGGTAATATTCTTATTCTGAAGATCTAAGAGTATAAGGTGTGTATCAGTACCACCAGAAATAATATTATACCCTCTTGATTTAAATTCTTCAGCAAAACATTTTGCATTTTCTAAAACAGATTGGATATATGTTTTAAAACTAGGTTTCAAAGCTTCTTTAAATGCAACAGCTTTTCCTGCAATAACGTGCATCAATGGTCCTCCTTGTATGCCTGGCATTACTGCAGCATCTAACAATTCGGACATCATTTTAGTTCTTCCTGTTTTTGGAGCAACTACCCCATATGGATTTTCAAAATCTTTTCCCATTAATATAATCCCACCTCTGGGCCCTCTTAATGTCTTATGTGTACTAGTTGAAACTACGTGACAATGTGGAAACGGAGAAGGATGTAGTTCTGTCGCAATCAATCCTGCATTGTGACAAATATCTCCATGCAAAAACGCTCCTACTTCATCAGCTATTTCTCTAAATCTTTCAAACTCAACTTGTCTTGGATAGGCGCTAGCACCACAGATAATTAATTTTGGTTTATGTTCTTTTGCTTTTTTTAATAAATCATCAAAATCAATTAATCCGTCATCTTTTTTTACATGAAATGTTACTGCATTATATAATTTTCCAGAAAAGCTAACCTTGCTCCCATGAGTTAGATGTCCACCATGGCTAAGATCAAGACCCATAATACAATCTCCAGGATTTAACATTGCTAAATAAACACCCATGTTAGAAGAAGAACCAGAATGAGGTTGCACGTTTGCATAATCTGCTTTGAATAATTGCTTTGCACGATCAATAGCTAGATTTTCTGCGTCATCAACATGGATACATCCACCATAATATCTCTTGCCAGGATATCCTTCAGCGTATTTGTTTGTTAAGGCCGAACCAACAGCTTCTAAAACAGCTTTGCTTGCAAAATTTTCGGAAGCAATGAGTTCTAGGAAATCATTTTGTCGCTGAACTTCGGAATTAATTATTCGAAAAATATCAGGATCTTGATTTTTCAGATTTGACACTTACTTACCAATCACTTTGTTTAGGCAAAGATTCGTTTGCCCAATCATAACATCTACCAGCAGCTTTAACTTTCCCAGTAGCTTGTACTTCAGGATTCAGCATAAACCAATCAGTATACCCAAATAATACGTCATCATTATCTTCAAGCCAGTTTTTTTGTTTGAAATATTTTGAATTTCCTTTTTTCTCTGCCTTTAGAAAATAGTTATATGCCAGGGAAGCAATTATCTTATCGGAACGTGAAAAATTATCGGTTCTACAAAGCTGCATTGCTTTATAATATAAATTTCCCATGTGCGATAAAGTTTCTGCATTATTTTTTGAAATTTTTAGAGCTTTGTTTGCCCAATCATATGCCGACTCAAAATCGTCTATTTGTATATTATTTTCTGATATTAATATCGCAACTCGGTAATTATCACGATCCAATTCAAACAAATCTTCGAAAATATCAATAGCATCTTCAAAATTAGAATTTTCACCATAAACTTTCCCAAGCTTCATATAAATCATGTTGTTATTTCTATTATAATCTAAAGTATTCTTTAGAACATCAATTGCTTCATCCAACTCACCATTAGCAATTAATTTATCTGCATATTCAGTTGCATAAGAAACATTATCGGTGTTATTCTCATATCTGTCTTTAAAAATTTCCAGAGGATCGTCTCCAGATTCCTCATATGCTCTAGCTAGTTCAGATTGAATAGCAGAATTGTTTGGATCGAAAACCAAGATTTTCTTTAAAACTGATACTTGTTCATCGGTTCTTCCCTGTTGTCCATATGCTGATGCTAAATCTCGCAACGAAGTTGTGTCTTCAACTCCCATATCCATCAAACGTTCATATTCAATAATCATCTCATCAATTTTATCTTGTTTTTTATATGCGTACGCAAGTCTTTTTATTAAATCAATATTTTCTGGAAGCTCTTCCAGTCCTTGAACAAGTGCTGCTTCTGCTTTGTCGTACTGACCCAAATATTCTAGTGCAACAGCCCAATATAAATATACGTCATTGGGATTAACCCAATCTGAATTCCATTCATCGCATCGTAAATTGATTAATTCAGAATATGCATTCGCACTTAATTCCCAACTATTAGTACTATAATATTGTTGTGCACTACTTGCAAGTTGTGGACATCTATCTTCTCTCTCATCTTCAATAGAATATGGCCAATAGTCTTCATTATAGATTAGTCGAGTAGCTTCTCTACACTCTACTTCTTTTGTTTCAATTCCATTTGAAACTCTTAATGTTTCGCCTCTTCGACATTGTGCATCGAGTACACTACAAAAAAAGAGTGTAATAATTAACATATTAGATAAATATTTATTATTCATAAAAACCAGTCTCCTAATTTATTAAATTTCTCTTCTTTTAATAAACCACAAATCTCCAATGCTTAGACCCACACTAAAAACTTGCATATTCTCAACGCCAGCTTGGTAAATACCACTTCTTTGTACAAAGTTATATCCAATATCAAATTGATTATTAGTTAATCCAAATTTAACACCAAAACCTAGAGCTAAACCAACTTCATTAACAGAATCTAAACTTTCTGCAGTCATTGGATTAACAATATTATAGTTACCAAAAAATATACCGCCTCTAAGATGCATTCGATCGAATGTATCATCTGTGAAAGGTTTTGGAAATTTATTTAAAGAAACATTGACTCTATTTTTTTCTTTAATATGTCCAGGATAAATCGAACTTAATAAATTGTTATTTCCTTTATTTTGCCACATATCAAATTCAAGCTGTAAGTGATAGAGTTCATAAATCTCATAATCTAACCCAATTTTAATATTGTTAATTTTGATTTCGTCTCCAAAAGTAACCTTTGTTGGCAATAATGCTTCGGTAGCACCAGGATAGTCACTGCCATCATGATAATTGTTAGAATTAATATCAATAAATGCTTGGTATGATTCATTTTCTACATTCATAGGATTAAGAGAAAGATTATAATTTAAAGCAAGAACCAATGGCTTGTCTTTAAAGGAAAATCTTTTAGTAGTATAATATAGTTCGAGCAATGAGCCTGAAAAATAATCTCTAGATTGTAGAAGATGACCTGTGTCATCAATAATCAGATTTCGTATACTTCGAGATGATCCAAAAATTACATCTATAGCAACTCCAATATCATCTTGATCAGTTAAATTATAACCCACAGCAAATTGCATCATTGATGAACCTCCACTAGTTTCATCTGATCGAGAGTAACTTAGTGTATCACTTTCATTAAATATAAATTCCTGATAAGTGCTATCAACAACAGTTAATTGCCTTGACAAAAATGGAGAAAAACTTATTCCAATAGATAATTTTTGTTTTGCAGGTATAATAAGTTTTGCACCAGATAAATTTGAATTATTAACGGATTGATTACCAAATGCATTATGCTGACCTTCAAAAGAAAGCGATAAAAATGTAAACGACATGTTATGCCAAGTTGAAGGATTGGATAAAGATACATTATTCTGAAAACTTGGGACTAAACCAATTGATCCTGACCCTAGAGATGCTGATTCATTATTCTGTGAAAACATGCCATAACCGTATCCATTCATTGTAGACTGTCCCAACAAACCGCTTATCAATATGATATATATAAATCTATGGCTTAACATATAACACCTCAACATTTTGAGTATTCAGCCTTACTTTATCAAATGGACTGTTTGATGGAGCACTCCAAATTTGTAAACCATGATTTTCAATTAAATTATTTTTATATAACTGAATAAAATTCTGAATAGGAAGTTCAACCTTATTATCTTCGACTTTTCTTGTGACTAAGAAATTGATATCAACAGAATAATCTTCGTTTTCATACATACCTGAAAGAGTATCAAACGTTGTAAAACTCCAATTTGATACGGTATCTGATAACGCTGCAATAACAACAAAGAACTCGTCTCCTTCATCAAGATTGGACGATTCAACATTTAACACCAATTTTGCATCTTTTATAATTGAATTTCTTGTAAGATCATCAATAATATTTAAGTCATATTGAAGTATTGATCGATTTCCTGAACCAGAATTCAGTGAAACATAATCATGATCTTCAAGCGTAATTTCAGGCGGCTGGACAACACTAATATCTCGCGATCCGTAAAATGTAACAAAAGTATCAATCAATGTAGTATCGTTCACTGCTGCTTTATACCACACTCTTAATTTTGGACTATATGACCCTCCTGCCTCTTCACTTTTAATAGTAAATAATTGGTCTAAATCATCGCTTGCTTTTAACATCATCGTTCTTGAAGGATATTGTTCTGTATCAAGAAATTCTTTGATTAAATCAATGTTATCATCCTTAAATAAAAAACTAATAGTGTCACTTGCAGCAGCACTATCGGGCATAATCGACTCCAAAGAAACTTCATGGATTAATTTAGCAACGCTCTCAAAATCTGTATAATCTGCCAAACTATAGAAATTAGTTGAATCTTCAGAAAAAATACTATCTTGATCAGCTAATACCGAGTATAAAGATAAAGTTGATGAAGAAGATAATGAATCGGTAGTTTGAACAAAAACCATTGCACTATCTACTTGAATTGAATCTGCCAACAAATCACTGAGTTGGGTTGGTGGAAGATAACCAGCAAACAAAGTAAACTCTATTAAAGAGAATAGATTTTCTGAACCTTTTAAATTTCCAAAAAATAAATTTTGACCTACCCCAAGCCCACTAGGATAAGCCTGAAAAACTTTACTTTTGTCTAGAGGAAGTGTTAGAGTATTAATTGTATATTCTGGATTATCTATATCATCATACAGAATGGTTTCTTCCGAACAAGAAATAGCAATAAAAAATAAACTAATTATTACAAGAAAAATTTTATTAGAAAAATAAAATCTCATACTATATACTCTTAATTGCGCTATCAATAGCATTAAATAAGGGTGAATAATCTATTTCTTCACCACCGTCTAAGTTAACTATAGAACATTTCTTCGAATCTTTAAATATTTTTAATTTCATCAGCTTAGATGATATCTTATTATTTTCACCATTAACAATAATAGTCTTGTCTGCAAACATACATCCTACTTGATTTAAGTCTAACGACTTAATTGAAGAAATAGTTTCATCTTGTAATCCTATATTTTTAGAATCAAAAACAACTTCTTTATTAAGGGAATTAGTTAAATAGATAGATTTAATCTTTGCAAACTCTTTGTTATCCTTTGATAATATATTGAGCAATAACGGTATCAGTGCTGCTGTCCAACCATTGCAAATAATAATATTTGGATACCAAAACAAATTTGGCAACATTTTGATTGCTGCAAGACAATAAAAAGCAAATCGTTTGTTATTGTTAGTTAAAAATCGACCATTTTTTGATTTATATAAAAGATTATTTAATTCTCCAAAAAATTCTTTTTCCTCTAAGAAATATACCTGTAGTCTAGATTTTGGTAGAAATGCACTTTTAGCAGAACACATAAGTTCAGAATTATCAAAATTAAGGGGAATTTCTTTTAAGCGAATTACTTCTCTTAGAATATATTTCCTCTCACTAATAAAGCCGTATTTCGGCATCAAACATCTTACATCGTTTCCTTTTGACTGAAGATTTAAAGGAACACTAGAAGAATAATCAGACAAAGAAGACGTCGAAGCAAAAGGCTCCATTTCACTAGTAATATAAAAGATTTTTTTTGCCATCATCAGGAAGCAAGAAAATAAGTAAATAGGATGAAAACTTCAACCGACAATTATTATTAATTATCGGATAAATTAATTACCAAACTCAACATTATAAAACACGATAACAAAAAAGATCCTCCTGCTGAAATAAAAGGCAATGGTAATCCTTTAACCGGTAATAACCCTATAGTCATTGCAGAATTGATAAATATATGAGATAAAAGAATTGAAGTTATACCCACTATGACAAGGCTAGAAAAATAATCAGACAATTTAAATGCAATATCAAGCAAGGTTTTAATAAATAAGAAAAAGATAATCATAACAACAGAAACTCCCATGAATCCAAACTCTTCAGCTATTACTGATAGAATAAAATCTGATTCTTGTACAGGCAAAAATTTAAGTTGGGTTTGAGATCCTTGACCAAATCCTTTTCCAAAAAAACCGCCAGAACCAATTGCGGTTACACTTTGTATGATATGATAAGCAGACCCCATTGGATCAAGATCTGGATTTAAAAATGTTAGAATCCTTTGTTTTTGATACTCTGCTAAATTATTCCAAAAAAACGGAGCCAATAAACCTGTAAAAATATTGGCAAAATATAGCACCGAACCTGATATAAGATTTGGACGAAACATTAGAAAACATAGAAACATTATAACAGCCCATACACTAAAGAAGATAGTATTTGATGCTGCAAGTATCGTAATTATTGGGGCAATCATTAAAAATATAACAAAACCATTGACTCCAGCCCAAAGCAACATTGGAATTAAAGGAGTACACATAATAACTGCTGTCCCTAAATCTGGCTGATTTAACACTATCCCAGCACAAAAAAGAGTTAAAATAATAGGAATAATAACAATTGATTTAGATTTTACTTTAAGTTGGTGATTAGACAGATAGTGCGCGATAACAATAATTAATGCAAACTTTAAATATTCTGATGGCTGAAGGGTCATAAAACCTAGATCAATCCATCGATATGTATACTCAACTTGTGGTAGGAGAAACGGAATAAAACATAATATTGCTATTCCTATAAAAATAGTTATTGAATTATCGTGAATAATCTTTAAGGAGATAGTTCTCACTAGTATATAAACAAAAATTGAGAGTAAAATGAATATACACTGCCTAAAAAATGAGCTACCTATTGATAAGGGATTATCAGAGATACTATAAAGAGCAACAAGCCCAATTATAAGCAATGCACCTGTTAATACAGTTAGTCGAATTCTTAAATCTTTTGGATTAAGAGCTATAAGATTATTGGAAGACATAATTATCTATCCGCCAAATATTCTTGTGCATTATTAATAAAATATGAAGCTATATCACCAGCCAAGGGAGCTGCTACCGAACCTCCGCTACCTCCATTCTCGACAATAATTACAATTGAATATCTATTATCGTTGAACTCAAAAAATCCTATAAACGAAGCATGTGCCTCTCCATGAGGATTCTCTGCAGTCCCAGTTTTTCCAAAAAATTGTAAATCTTTACTAGAAGGCATTGCCCTCCAACCGGTTCCTCCTGTTGCATTAATTACATCAAATAATGAACTCCATATATAGTCCCATGTTTTATCTGAATATTCAATTGGAGCATAGTAACTAATATTTTTATTAAGATTCATCTTTAGTTTTGCAGTCTTCCCTTTTGATGCAATATGGTTAATAAAACGCAATGCTTGGATTGGTGTAACTAATATATCACCTTGTCCTAATGTAAGATTTAATAATACTCCTCTCTCAGACCAACCCCATCTACCATATTGTTTAGTAAAAAATTCTCGATCTGGTATCAATCCAATTTTCTCATTTGGTAAATCAATTTCTGTGAAACTATTAAACCCAAAATTTCTAGCAGTTTTAACCCAACTCTCTAGAGATAATAATTGTACTTTCTCATAAAAATAAATATTACATGATTGGACAATAGCTTCATTTAAATCTACATAACCGTGTCCATTTTCATTCCAACAACGGAACTCATTTCCCCCATATTCTATTGCTCCTAAACATAATATAGAATCAGAAAGAGCAACAGAATTGTCTTCTAAAAGATTAATTGTTGTAATTAATTTTAGCATTGAACCAGCGGGGTATAACCCTGAAATAGATCTATTTAGTAGAGGTTTATCAACATCTGAGAGTAATTTATCCCAATCTTCTTCAGATGTCGTTCCTCTGTATACACCTAAATCATAAGAAGGGCTACTAACCATGCTGAGAATTTCACCGCTATTAACATCAGAAATAATAACTGATCCTTTTCTCTCTGCCAATAAACCCTTAACAAATTTTTGTAGATTTGAATCAATTGATAAAGCAAGATTCTCTCCAGGAAAAGCAGGAATTCTGTTTTCTTCTAATTCAAATATTTCTCGACCATATGTATCAACCTCTACATAATCAATTCCTTTAGAAAACCTTAATTGCTTCTCATAATGTTTTTCTACTCCTTGCCATCCAATTAATTCTCCTGCTCTATACAAAAGACCTTTATCAAGGTATGGGATAGTATCTCGATCCACTTCTCTTAAATACCCTAAAAAATGTGCTTCATTAAACGGCGAAGGATAAATCCTTTCATCAAATCGTTCATATTCAAATCCAGGAAAATCTAGTCTTTTTTCTTCTATCTCAGAAATTTGTTCAAATGAGAGATTTTTCCCAATGATAGCAGGAAGAAATTTGCTTCTATAATATTTTTTATACCTTTTATTTAATTCGTCTAAATTTGTATCTAAAATTGGAGCTAATTCTTTAAATATAGCTTCTTTATCATCTAGTTTGTATGGTCTTACTGTTAAAATGTACGTTGGATAATTATCTACAAGAATTTCACCAAAACGATCTAAAATTAAACCTCTTGGAGCATACGTAGTAACTGCTTTTACACGATTAATTTGCGATTTAGAAAAATGCCTTTCATATTCAATTACTTGTAGATAGTAGTATCTCCCCATTAAAGTAAATAATGATAAACATAAGATAAAAAATAAAGTTCTATAATGAAATATATCCGCTTTATTATCAATTTTAAGCACTCAATATAATCCTTTTTAATGAGAAGAGTTTTACTAGAATAAAAGAAACAAAAACAGAATACAATGAAATGGAAATTACATTCTTGAGGAAAAGGAAGAAGTTGCTAAAGAAAAGGAAATCATATCTAAACAAACAATAAACCACTATACCAATCAATAAAGTAGTTATCCAGTATAAATCAAAAGTTCGGAATACAAAATTAAAACGAATTCGAGATGCTATAAACGCACAGATTGAAAAAACCAGACTTGATAAACCTAAATACGTACCGGTAAATAAAATTAAATCACAAATCAATCCAACCAGAAAACCTGTTATGACAGCTTTTGGAGTATTAGGTTGAGACATTTGAGATAAGATAACAAATAACAGCATAATATTAGGTTGAAATCCATTAATAGTTAAAAGTTCAGAAAATACCAATTGTAAAATAATTGCTAAACACAAGTATTGGATAAATAATCTCATAACAATCTATTTCCTATTCTCATCAATAATAATAAACAACTGATTTATTGTAGACAAATCAGCATAAAGTTCTAAACGAACAATTTTGTTAAAGCTATCTGATTTATCATAGATACTTACAACTTCACCCACTGGAAGATTTGGAGGAAAATAAGAACTGAGATCTGATGTCAACACTATATCACCAATATTAACTTCTGCAGTTTTTTTAACCTCGAATATTTCACAAATCTGATTATTTTTCCAGCGCATTATTCCTTCGCTTTCAGATGGCATTATCTTAACACTAAGCCTGAAATTACCATCGCTTATAAGCTGGACAGAAGAATGATCATCAGATACAGCAATAATCTTTCCAACAACCCCTTTTGAAGATAATACAGGATCATTTTTCTTAACCCCACTATTCGACCCTTGATTAATGAAAAATGCATTAAGATTAGAACTAGTTCCCTTCGATATAACATCTGAACCGATAAAATTATGGTCTCTTTTAGCTTTGAAGTCAAGAAACTCACGTAAACGTTTATTTTCTAGTTCATTTGAAGATAAAATTTGATTTTCTAAATTTAGTTTCAAATTTTCTGATGCAAGAACTTCTATTCTTTTCGTCAAAAAAGATTGATTATCAATCCAATTGAATGGTTGATATAAAAAAGAGAATTTGTCTGCAGTATATACTCTAAAAGACTGGACTTTCTCATTTTGACTTGAAAAAATCAGAAGAATCGATAAAAAAATACAGATTAATAAAGTGGATACAGGTAAACTTTTCTCATTGAATAATCCAGCATTAATCATTCTTACCAAAGAACATGTTTATATTTCTCAAGATTCTCAATAATTAAACCACATCCCTTTACAACACTTAGGTGTGGTTCATCAGCAACATTGACAGGTACTCCTGTTTTTTCTCTTAAAACTTGATCAAGGCCTTTTAATAAAGAACCTCCACCAGCTAAAACAATGCCCCTCTCTACAATATCTGCAGATAATTGAGGAGGAGTATCTTCTAATGCTTGTTTTATAACTTCCACAATTCTGCTTAAAGGGTCTTTTAAAGCTTGTCTAATTTCATCAGATCGAACCTCTAGAGTTTTAGGTATACCAGATACCAAATCTCTTCCCTTTACTAAAATATTCTTAGAACGAATTCTCATAGCAGAACCAACAGAAATTTTTATTTCTTCTGCGGTCTGCTCTCCAATTTCAAGCTTATGTTCATTTCTAAACCAGTGTATAATAGCATCATCCATTTCATCGCCAGCAACTCTAATTGCTTTTTTTGTAACAACTCCATTTAGAGATATAACTGCTACCTCAGTAGTACCGCCACCAATATCAACAATAATGTTACCTATAGGCTTACTGATATCAAGTCCAATCCCTATTGCAGCAGCAATAGGTTCATCAACCAAAAATACTTCTCTTGCAGCTTGTTTTTCTCCTGAATCTTTCACAGCTCTTCGTTCTACTTCAGTAACACCAGAAGGTACACAAATTACCATTTTTGGTCTTGTAAGTCGGTTTAAATTTACTTTTCTGATAAACCCTTGTAACATGGCATCCACCGCATTGTAATCTGCAATTACTCCATCTCTTAATGGTCGAATTGTCTTAATACCTTGGTGTGTCTTCCCCAACATCTCTTTAGCTTCATTTCCAACAGCTATAACTTCGCCACTTTTTGTTGATTTTGCGATAATCGATGGCTCATTAATAATGACACCTTTACCTGCAAGCCATATCAAAGTATTTGCCGTGCCTAAATCAATAGCAATATCACCACTAACCCAATCAAAACTATTCATTATATTGTCTAAAAACTTAAATTTCATAGATGCAATTTATAAAATATTATTCCTATTCATTATCTTTTTATTTCCTTAATCCTTTTTTGCTCAAATCATCAGCTTCTGTGTTCTTTTCTCTAATTATATGAGATATGTTCCAAGATTGTAGTTTAGAACATAACTTTACCACTTCGCCATGAAGCTTAATCATTTTAGGGTCTTTTAGCTTATATTTACCATTAACCTGATTAACAACTAATTTGCTATCAGCACATATATTAACATCATAAATTTTATGTTCAATGCATTCTTGAATTCCTTTAATTAGAGCTAAATACTCTGCTTCATTACTTGTGCGGCCACTACCAATATTCTCGGCAAAAGAAAAAATTACTTTATCTCCTTTTTTTAAAAGCCCTCCAATTGCGGCATTAATTGGCTTATAATCATCATCAAATTCAGCTGCCCCATCTGTATATAACTGATGAGATTCAGAACTTATTTCACTATCACTAGGTCCTATTAATTTTTCTAATGCTTGCATAGAATCTTCTAATCTCTGCATAGAATCTTTATGATCCTTACGAAGTTCTTCTTGTGCTTTTCTTAATTTCTTGTATTTTTTCTTGTAGTCTTCTTTATTCATAAAATTAGTATACAAATGGGTATCTTAATCTATAGTCACCAAAACCATAGTCATCAACAAAGGCAAATTCTTGTCCAATAGAAAAATAATACCAAGTCTCATAACTATAATTGCTTTGCATTGAAGTATGTCTCTGAATGTCATCAGGTTTACCAAATAAAATAAAAATCATACCCATATCAGATCGCCAACCTCCTGAAGTTCCTCTAGAAAAATTTTCCTCTGTAAATGCAACTCTTGCATAATACTCATCCATTAATTCGTTAACTTTTGTATCAGGTTTTGGATCTCTTCGTGCCCATGCTTTTTTGAAAAAATTTTCTTTGTCGCTCTGCTTTAGTTTTTTTAGTTCTTTTCTTTCATCAGATGTTAAAATATAATTCATTTGAGATAATGCTAAATCAATATTAGTAATGCTATCAGGCATGAAAGAATTTCTAAATCTAAACCTTAAAGATCTGGATTCTGTAGAATTTTTTTGATTTACAGAAACTTGTACCTTCAAATCTTTTCTATTTATATCTTTTGTAGGAACTGTAATTAAATGGGAAACAATTCTACTCTCACTCGATGAATTAATCGTCTTGCTCCACTGTACTTCTTTTCCGCTCAAAATGTTGATGACCATTTCATATACTCCTGCATTAATAACAGCATATTGGTAAAATTGTATTTCATTGTTCTTAACAACTATTTGGTTAGCATCTATCGGAAACTTATTAGATTCAAATCCCCATTCCCCTTTTGCTTCTTTTATAAATATTGGATCATAAACTTGAGAATCATTTGAGAATTGTTTTAGTTCTACGTTGTTATTCTTTTTGCTACTTAGTTTTGTATCAAGATCCTTTACATTTATAGAGATATTATAATCACCTAAAGGCACAACGAAAGAAGTGTTTAGAACCGTACTTTTAACCTTAGAAGTAGTTTCAGAAAATCTATTAGATATAATTTTATCTGAGAAAGAACCGGTTGCAACTTGTACATCTTCATCATCGGTTGTAACAAATATGTTTGCATCATATTCTGCAATAAATTTATTTTTTTCTTTGATAAATTGAAGGGATCGATTTGGAATGACAACAAAAGACATTATCTCCACTGAACCTGATTCTAAAGGACGCGTAAAGGAAGTCATGCGAAATTGATCAATATTACGATTTAAATTTCCTTGATTTCTGTTCTGAGGGAAAATTAAACCGACTAATAATATGCAAATAAAAAGTTTTTTCACTATAATTCCATATCAAACTTAACTAATCCATCTCTAGTAAGTAATACTAAAAAATCTGAAAAATAATTTATTTCAATAATATCACGTAAAAATAGAAAATCGTAATGTTCCAATAGTTTTTTAGATCTTAAATCAGTAACAAACAATCCTCTTCCTGTTGCTATAAACATTAATCCTTCCAAGACCAAAATATCATTTACGGCACCATTAAAATATAAACTTGAGTTTACCATTAAATTTGATGGCCTTACACCGTCATTGTATATACCATTCTCATTAGAAAAATATACTTTCTTATCTTTATAGAACGCTGCTTCTAAACCTTTAGACTTAGCATTATATCTCATAACCAAAATTTCATTCCAATCTTGATTTGGCACATTAGGAATTTCATCTTCTAGCTTTGTTTTTGATTCTATATCAATCGCAAAAATATCACCAAAACCGTATCTTACATTGGAAGCCCAAACTTTATCATCTTTTAGTGCTAAATCAGTAATCATTGATTCAGAACGGAATCTAGTAAATGAATCTTTTTTTGTATTATAAATAAGTATATAACCATTGAGTCCAAACCAGAATTCATTACCAACCTTTAACAGTGAAGATATAGCACGCCCATCAAATTGAAAATACTCTTCAGGTCTAAGCACTTCAGATGTATTTTGAGTCATATCAAATTTTGTAATTCCCTCCTCACCTACAATCCATAGAAAATCACCATCAACAAGAACATCTCTTATCGAATTAGTTCCTAAACCATGAAAGATTGGTTTAATTGACTTGCTAAATTTATCTATCTGTAACAATGCTCCGTTATCCAAACCAATCCAACTGAATTTCTGTTCTGATTTATAATAAGATTTATATTTTAAGAAATCTCCCCTACTATCTGACGCTCCATTAACAGTTAATAACCATGCATCCTCAACAAAGTAATCATTAAAATCAAAGTTTATTAGGTTCATATAATTATAAGAAACATCTCCCCAATTAACATTGGATTCATCTGGAGATGAATACGTTCCCAAATTAACGCCGTTGATATGATCTAATTTTGTAAAATTGGGACCTGATCTAAGCCACAGATAATTATTGCTAGATCCAATATCTAGAATTCGCCCTTTGGTTAACGCAGATTTCTGCCATCCACCTGTTTTTGAAAAACTATACTCTATAAATTCATCCCCAACAACCCACAAGATTCCAGTGTACTCATCAAAATAAACATGTTTGACTGCCTTTGAATGCAATCCTTGAGCTCGAGTAATTGGAATATCAAATTGTTCGGAAAATTTATTAAAACGCAGAATCCCTGCATTCTCAGTTCCAAAATAGAAATAAGTATTATCTTCAGAGATCGAATTAATCCTATCGGACTGACTATACATCTCCCAATCAAACGGATCAAAACGATTGTCTGGCTGAGCAATTAAATAGTTAACGGAAAAAATTATAAATAAAGATAATTGAATTAATTTATTTTTTTGCTCTTCTGCCATAATTTGATCTTTTATAACCTTTTCTAATTTTTGATATATGCCCATTGTCTAAGTATATAACTACGTTTGCAAATTGTTTTAAGAAATAATCACTATGAGATGAAAGAAGGATTGTTGTTCCTAAGACATCATTCATTTTGAGTAATTTTCTTCGAAACATCATTTCATTTTTGTTGTCTATATATACACCATAATCATCAATCAACAAAACTCTTGGATCCTTCTCTAAGCCAATAACAATTTTTAACCAATGTTTTTGTCCGTCGGATAATTTGTTAATAGCGGTATTCCAAATCATTTCTGAACTAAATGATGCGAAATGACGTTTCTGAATCTCTTTGTATTTTGATGGAAATGTCTTCTTTATAAGGTTTCCCGTTGAAGAATTAGAATCCAACATATTCGCACTTATATAATAAATTTCTTTTTCGCGTTTTATGTTTCCAAAAAGACCTTTTCTAAAGGGCGATCCTTGATATAATAATTCTCCTTTAGATTGAACCTCATGACCGGAAAGAATCTTCATTAAAGAAGTTTTACCAGACCCCAAGTTTCCACATATGCCATAAACTAATCCGTTGTGAAATTTTAGAGTATTGATATCTAAAACTTTTCTTTCACCATAATTCAGCAGCAGAGTGCTGATATTATAAATCTGCTTAAGCTCCATATTGCCTCCTTTTAGAGACAGCGAAACTATTCTTTTATAAACTTTCTAAATATTTCTCTGCATCCATAGCGGCCATACATCCTGTCCCAGCCGCTGTAACTGCTTGTCTATAATAACTATCTTGCACATCTCCACATGCAAAAACTCCAGAAATATTCGTCGTCGTTGATTTGCCTTTCGTCTGAATATATCCCTGCTCATCTAAATCAAGTACATTTTGGAACTGTTCGGTGTTAGGATTATGCCCAATAGCATAAAAAACACCATCACAATTAAATTTGCTTTCTTCTTCACTCAATGTATTGGTTAACAAGACACCACTAACTCCATCTTTTTGTGATCCAAAAATATCACTTACAACAACATTTTTGATAATATCAATCTTTGGATTATT